>JASGCG010000174.1 GCA_030054235.1 Bacteroidia bacterium | reverse complement strand
CCCTTGACCGACTGTTCACATCTCGCAAAGACGGGACCGGCTCGATCGCAAGAACGAAGCCACGCGCCCTCATTACGATCCCGCCATGCTCCGACTTGCCACGCTGCTCGTCTCCGCCCTCACGCTCATCGCCGCGCTTCCGGCCTGCTCGAGCCTGGACAAGGCCGACCAGATCCGCGCCCGTGACGAGAAGCTGCCAGTCATCATCACGGCCGCCAACATCAGCGTGCCCAACGCGATCGACGGAGTCACGTTCCTGGTCTCGTGGGCGAACACGTCGACCAAGACGATCAAGTACGTCAAGTTCGAGGCCCAGCCGTACAACGCCGTCGGCGACCCGGTCCGCTGCGACGTGCGAAAGGCCGGCCGCCGCGAGTTCACCTGCACGGGGCCCTTCAACCCGGGCTATCCCGACGGCAGCATCTTCGATGGCTTCAAGTTCCGTCATGCTTGGTACAACGGCTCGATTCGCTGCGTCGAGATCGTGGCGTGCGAAGTGATCTACATGGACAATTCCAGCGAGATCTTCCAGGAAGCGGACCTGCCCAAGATCTTCGCAGCAGGCATGGAAGCCAAGTGCGTGGTCAAATGAGCGGCATGACCCCCGCCACTGCCTCCGCCTTCAAGGGCCTGCACGCCGCTTCGCTCGCCCCCGCCGCGCTCGACCTCAAGACCAAGGAACTCATCGCGCTCGCCTGCGGCGTCAGCCGCTTGTGCGACGGCTGCATCGTGCACCACACCAAGGCCGCCAAGGCAGCAGGCGCCACGCTCGCCGAGATCCAGGACACGCTCGACGTGTGCGTGCTCATGGGCGGCGGGCCCGCGACCGTCTACGGCAAGAAGGCGCTCGACACCTACAACGCGTAAGCGTTCCGATCAATCCGGGATGGGCGTGACCTGCGTGCCTTGGGCGTGTGCTTCGCGCACGGTCCAGTCGATCGCCAGCGTTCCGGGCTTGCCAGCGGCCGCAGCGGCCGGCACGGTCACCAGCCACTTGAGGATCCCCTGCGGCTTCTCATCAGCCACGTACTTGGCATCGGTCGCCAGGGCGGGCGTCACCTTCGGCAGCTCGACCTTCACCTGCTCGTTGCGCGAGACCGGCATGCGGTCGTAGACCTCGATCGTGGCGGCAGCGGGCAGCGTATTCGCGAGATCGATGCGGTACTCCCATTCGGTCACGTCGCTCTTGCCGAACATGCCCTTCTCGGCGGTGCCCTTGCGCACGAGTTGGCGCTTGGCTTCGATACGGCGGTCGGTGCCGAGCCAGAAGGTCATCTCGCTGCCGGCCGAAAGATCCGGGAGCTGGGTGCGACCGACCGAGTCGCCACCAAGGAAGACCGTGATCGGACCCGAGAGCAGCTGGTACGGCGACGAGTTCGCGGCCGTCGCCTTGATGAAGACCGCCGGATCGGCGACTGGCTGCGCGACATGGACAAAGGTTGGCGACAGGTCGATGGTCGCGATGCGCTGCGTGCGAGCCTTCTGTGCATCACTGGTGATCGTGACCGACCGGTTGATCGGAAAGTTCGCAACCGTGCCCGACTGCACCGCGACCGCATCGGAGAAGAGCGCCTCGAAGGCCTCGTTCTTGTCGTACTCGGCGTTGCCGGGATCCATACCGGTGGTGCCGAACGGTCCGCCTTCGCCGGGCTTGCCACGGCCCTTGCGTGCCATCGGTGCCGCGTCCATCATCGGCGCCGGCGCACCAGTCGCCACCATGCCACCGGCGATCGGCGGCGGCACGAACACATCGACCACGATCGGCGCCACGCCGTTGGGCTGGGCACGCTGGGTCGGCTGTGCGGTCGAGAGCGTGAGCTTGATGTTGTCCCACGATTCGCCGGTGTTCTGCAGGATCTGCGCGTCGTACTCCAGGCTCAGGGTCTTCGCCTCCATGTCGGCCCGCGCGGCGTACTTCGGCGTCCACGTGGCATCGCCCACGAGGTAGCGCAGCGTGACCTCGGCCGGCGCGGCGCTCGACTTGCCCAGCGTGACGATCGCCGTGCGCTCGATGAGCGTTCGGCCGCCAAGCGCGTTGACCTTGGCATCGAGCGATGACGCGAGCCGGTGGTTGGCGAGCGTTTCAGCGTCAAGCGCCGTGCGTTCGGCGATCAGGTCGCTGCGCGCCTTGCCGAGCCACTCGACCTGCGCGGCGAGCGCTGCAGGATCGAGCGACTTGGAGCCGAAGTCCTTCGCGCTCTCGGTCGCGGTCTTGGCGGCGATGGCATTGAGGAGATCGTTCTGGTCCTTCAGCCGTTGCCCACGCAGCGCAAGCACCTGTCCTGCGCGCTGGGCGGCTTCCAGGTCCTCGATCGCCTTCTTGAGCTCGGGATTCGAGTTGGCGTCGTTGGGCAGGCGCGTGGCTTCGAAGCGCACGTCCAGCAACTTCGCACCGCCCTTCGGCGCGTTCACCGTCGCCTGCACGCTGTCGGCATCGATCGCAGCCGGCAGGCTCGCGAATCGCAGCTCGAAAAGCCCCTCGCGCTCGGGCGCGGCAGCCGTGCGCGAGACCATCGCGCGGCCCTGATAGAGCGTGACCTCGCCGATCGGCGCCGTCGGGGTCAGGCTCTCGAGCTTGGGTTCCTGGGCAAGGGCGACCGAGGCGGTGAGCGACAGGATGAAGTTGGCAGCGTGCAGCATGGTGTGGAGGGTACTTGGGTAGGGCATGGGTTCCCGAGCCATGGCCGGCCGCGGAGACCTGTCCACGGATGGTCGGCCCATCGTCGCGCTCACGGCGCAGGCAGCCGCAGCAGCACGTCGTCGCCCTGCCGAAGGACCCACACCCTGCCCTCGGATCGCTGCTCCTCCCGCACCGTCATCGGCTGCCCAGTCCGCGGGTCGATGGGCGTGCTGACTGCGAAGTCAGGCACGAACTCTTCCACGGAAGCCGGCAGCGTCGACCGCTTGTTGCGCCACAGCGCCAGCGCAAGCATGCCCTCCGCCGCCTCGTCATGGCATCGCTCCGCCAGCCCCGGAATCTGCATGGAGGCGGTCAGCCGCGCCCCCACCTCAGCAACCGCATGGAAGGCATCCTTGTCCAGGATGACCTGTGCCAGCGGGTCGGACGGGTACTCGACCGGCTGGCGCAACCACATCGGCGTGGACTGCTGGGCTTCGACCGCGTCGAAATAGTCGGCGATCTGCGTACGGACCTCCCACCAACTGCCGACCTTGTCGTGGATCGAGTGCCAACCGGGCTGGTTCAGCAGGGTTGACCGTCTTCTGTTTGATTCGAAGAATGGAACGATGTTGGATGGATCCGAGCAGACCCAAGCGACGGCGCCGATGGCGGTCCTGCGATTGGCCTTGATCGTCGCGGCCAGATCCGGGCGCCAAGCGTGAGCCTGAATGCATGCATCCACGGCTGCGATCATTTCGGGATCAGGATGCCGCTCGATCGCATCGCCCATCCTCGCGAGCGTCCAGGCGCCCAATCGCGCGGCATCCTCACGGTGATGCAGGCTCGGCAGCTGGGCAAGCCTCGCCTCGATCGCCAGTGCCGCATCGAAGGCGACGATCCATGCCTCACGGACGTCCTCATCCAGCGCGCGATCCATCGTGTAGAGCGCCAGGCTCCAGATCAGCCGGAGCTGTTCCGTACCCCACTCCCATCCGACGGCCATGGCTGCCGTGTCGTGCGAGGTCATCACGCCCATCGTCTCGGCGTCCTTGCACGACTTGAGCACGTCAAGGAGGCCCGCTACAAGCATCTCGTTGTGCACATGGATGGGGCCCACAGCGACCTGTGCACCTGATGCATCCGTGCGGGGCGGGACGAACGGCACAATCGGCGCACACCCTGTCACGGCGGGGGGCAAGCATGAAGCTGACCATGAGGCGGTGAGCCAGCCAAGCGGATGCAGCAGTGCTTGCACGCGGTCGGGGCCTTGCGGTGCAACCGGACCCGACGACCCCTGCTTCGCGCAGGCCGACCAGATCGACGGCAGGTCGACAGCGTGCAGTTCGTCGCTGCGCATCGGGATCATCCTGATCGATCGAATGCCGGCCCACGAGGCCCAGATCACCAAGGGAATCCCAAACACGACGATCGCAACCCGGACCGCCCGTCGCCGGGTCTCCCTGCTGAAGATCGGCGGCACAGCCACGCCATGCTCCCGTCCGGACGGCAGGAATCGTGGCTGGCCGTCAGCACCTGTGCGCACCGAGTCCATGACCAACACCAATGGCGTTCGGTTGCCGCATTCATTGCACTGCACCGCTCCGTCCGCGACCAAGCCACCAACGAGCGAATGGTTGCATGCAAGGCACAGGTTGCACCGGCGAATCAGCCTGCGAACGCGCCACCACAGCAGCCCGTCGCGCGTGAGAAGCCACCCCGCGGCGACGGCCATGAAGGTCAGGATCAGCATCA
>JASGCG010000173.1 GCA_030054235.1 Bacteroidia bacterium | reverse complement strand
CGAGGACTGTCTGAGCGAACGAGGCATGCCGGCGCCCCAACGGAGCGACGGCCGCGACGCGCGAGCGAATCACGCAGCAAAGCGGCGCGCCCCCCTGCGCGCTCAGCCGAACTGAATCCCCTGCGCGAGCGGCAGGTCCTTGCTGTAGTTGATCGTGCAGGTCTGCCGGCGCATGTAGGTCTTCCAGCTGTCGCTGCCGGATTCGCGGCCGCCGCCGGTGTCCTTCTCGCCGCCGAACGCGCCGCCGATCTCGGCACCGCTGGTACCGATGTTCACGTTGGCGATGCCGCAGTCGCTGCCGGCCGGTCCAAGGAACCGCTCGGCTGCGCGCACGCTGTCGGTGAAGATCGCGCTGCTCAGGCCCTGATCGACGCCGTTCTGGATCGCGATCGCCTCGTCCAGGTCCTTCACGCTGAAGACGTAGAGGATCGGCGCGAAGGTCTCTTCGCAGCAGATCGCCGGCACGCATCCCTTGCCGACGCGGATGATCGTCGGCGTGACGTAGTGACCGGGCGTCTCCTTGAACCGATCGATGCCTTCGAGGCCACCGCAGACGACCGTGCAGCCCTGCGCCACGGCCTGCTCGATGGCGTGGCGCATGTTCGCCACGGCCTGCCGGTTGATGAGCGGACCAACGAGCGTGCCCGGCTTGAGCGGATCGCCGATGGGGATCCCCTTGTAGCCCTTGGCCAGGCGATCGACGAGCTGGTCGACGATCGACTCGTGCACGAGCAGGCGGCGCGTCGTCGTGCAGCGCTGACCAGCCGTGCCGACCGCCCCGAAGAGCACGCCGCGCACCACGAGTTCCATGTCCGCATCGGGCAGCACGATGATCGCGTTGTTCCCGCCCAGTTCGAGCAGCGTGCGTCCCAGGCGCTTGCCCACGACCTCGGCGACGCGGCGTCCCATGCGGCACGAGCCGGTGGCGCTGACGAGCGGGATCCGTCGATCGGCGATCAGCGGCTCGCCGACCTCGGCATCGGCACCGATGATCAGCGGGAAGATGTCGGCAGGATCGATGCCCTCGGGGCGCCACAGTTCCTGCTCGCGCATGACCTTCCACGCCACCTCGCTGCCGGCGATCGCCGTGAGCGGTGTGAGCAGGCTCGGCTTCCACAGCGTGCTGTTGCCGCAGGTGGCCGCGAGCATGCTGTTCCAGGCCCACACCGCGATCGGGAAGTTGAACGCCGTGATGCAGCCCACGATCCCCAACGGGTGCCACTGCTCGTACATGCGGTGGCCGGGGCGCTCGCTGTGCATGCTCAAGCCGTAGAGCTGCCGCGAGAGTCCGACGGCGAAGTCCGCGATGTCGATGCACTCCTGCACCTCGCCCAGGCCCTCGGCCTTGATCTTGCCCATCTCGAGGCTGACGAGCTCGCCCAGTGCATCCTTGTGCACGCGGAAGGCTTCGCCGATGCGTCGCACGATCTCGCCGCGCTTGGGCGCAGGCAGCATGCGCCAGCTCTCGAAGGCCTTCTGTGCACGCACGATCGTGGCCTCGAGTTCCGCGCGCGGCTGGAGCTGCACCATCGCCAGCGGCGAACCATCGGCGGGGTTGTCCGAGATGACCCAGCCGTCCGGTGCGGGACCGGTGGCGGGCTTCACGCGGGGGTGGCGATCAAGACCAAGCGCTGTCAGGACTGAGTGCATCGGCGAAGGATACGGCGGGACGGAGAGCGTGCTACAACACGCGCCCCTATGCCGCTCGACCGCAACCAACTCGCCAAGCGCGCCGCCCGAGAGCTCCAGGACGGCTTCTACGTCAACCTCGGCATCGGCATTCCCACGCTCGTGGCGAACTACGTTCCCGCGGGCATGACCGTCTGGCTGCAGAGCGAGAACGGACTGCTCGGCATGGGCCCCTTCCCGACCGAGGACAAGGTCGATCCCGACCTCATCAATGCGGGCAAGCAGACCGTGACCGGCGTGCCGGGCCACAGCTTCTTCTCGAGCGCCGACAGCTTTGGCATGATCCGTGGTGGCCACATCGACCTGGCGATCCTCGGCGCGATGGAAGTCGATGAGCACGGCGACCTCGCCAACTGGATGATCCCGGGCAAGCTCGTCAAGGGCATGGGTGGTGCGATGGACCTGGTCGCGGGCGTCAAGCGGCGCATCGTGGTCATGGAGCACTGCAACAAGAAGGGCGAGAGCAAGTTCATCCCCCGCTGCACGCTGCCGCTGACCGGCAAGTGCTGCGTGGACATGCTCATCACCGACCTGGCGGTCTTCGAGAAGCGCGGCGCTCGCTTCACGCTCACGGAAGTCGCGCCCGGCCACACGGTCGAGGATGTGCTTTCCAAGACGACGGCCCACGTCGATGTGGCGCCCAGCGTGACGGCCGTCGACGTCTGAGTCCTGGGCCCGGCCCCTCCCACCCCGGAGCCACTCGAACCATCCGCGCGGTACCGTGCGCGTATGAAGACCTCCGCCTTCGTTGCGTCATTGGCTGCGTGCTCGGTGACGTCGATCCTCATCGCATGCTCAAGCGCATCGCGTCCGGCGACGGCCGCTCCCGCCGAGAACACCTCCGCATCGCGCGATGCCGCGGTGGCACCCGCCCCGCAGGCCGGCACCTTCACGGTCGACTTCGCTCGCGAGCAGGCCGCGAAGCCCGAAGGCTGGCAGCCGCTCTTCAACGGAACGACTCTTGACGGCTGGGTCAACGTGAACACTTCGCCCACCACGTGGACCGTGGGCAAGGACGAGGCAGGCACGCCGGTCATCGTCTGCTCGGGAACACCAACGGGTGTGCTGCGTACCGACCGCCAGTACCGCAACTTCGTCTTCGAGATGGAGTTCAGCCACCGCAAGCCCGGCGGCAACGCGGGGCTCTTCGTGTGGAGCGATGCGATCTGCGCGCGCGGCGTGCCGTTCACGCGCAGCATCGAGGTGCAGGTGATGGACGGCGTCGAGAGCCGACTGCCCGATGGCCGCCTGCGCTACACCTCGCAGGGCGACATCTTCAGCATCCACGGAGCGACCATGGTGCCGGACCGCGCGCACCCCGAGGGCTGGGAACGCTGCCTGCCGAGCGAGGACCGCACGAAGGGCGCGCCGGCGTGGAACCACTACCGCGTGATCTGCGTGGACGGCACGATCAAGCTCGAGGTGAACGGCAAGGAAGTCTCGGGCGGCAAGGACATCAAGCCGCGCCAGGGCTACATCTGCCTCGAGAGCGAGGGCTCGCCGATCTGGTTCCGCAACATGCGCATCAAGACGCTGCCCGAGAACCGCATGCTGATGCCGGCTCCCGAGATGCGCGCCGATCCGGAACTCGCCGAGTTCCGCCCGCTCTACGACGGTACGCTCGAACAGTGGACGATGCCCAAGGAAAGCGAAGGTCATTGGAAGGCCAGTGGCTGGACCCTCGACTTCGACGGCCAGGGCGGCGACCTCTGGAGCAAGGAGAGCTTCGGTGACTTCGAGCTCATCGCCGACTGGCGCTGGGCCGGTCCTGCGCAAGGCAAGCAACGGCGCCCGGTCATTGGGCCCAAGGGCGATGCCGTGCGCAACGCCGACGGCACCGAGATGACCGAGGAGATCGACGAGTACGACAGCGGCATCTTCCTGCGCGGCAAGCCCGAGAGCCAGGTCAACATGTGGAACTGGAGCGTGGGCAGCGGCGAGGTGTGGGGCTATCGCACCAACCCCAACCTGTCGGCGGCCATCCGTGAAGCGTGCACGCCGGTCGAGAAGGCCGACGCGCCGATCGGCCAGTGGAATCGCTTCCGCATCCGCATGCAGGGCGAGGTCCTGAACGTGTGGCTCAACGGCAAGCACGTCTTGAAGGATGCCACGCTGCAGGGCGTGCCCGCGACTGGGCCGATCGGCCTGCAGAAGCATGGCAGTGCCGTGCAGTGGGCGAACATCTACGTTCGAAAGCTCTGACGCGGCCGTAGCATGGGGCCTCCGGAGGTTCCCATGCGCATGTCGATCCCTGCTCTGGCCCGACTTCGCTGCGTGCTCACGCTCGCGGGCGCGGCTGTGTTCGCCGCTTGCTCCAGCGCACCCAAGCACGATGAGGCGGTGGTCAGCCCGGATCCGGTCGCGGTCGCGATTGATGGCGAGTCCTCAGCGGCCAGCACGCCCTTCAATCCACGTGAACCACGCGGAGCACTTGATGTCGAGGTGAACGACGGCGGCGGCGCGAGCTCGGGATCGACCGCGTTCCGCGCGGGACGCGGGCGCGCGGGATCGGGCAGTGGTTCAGGTTCGGGCAGTGGGTCTGGATCAGGCAGCGGGTCTGGCAGCGGGTCTGGCAGCGGAAGCGGCAAGTCCGGTGCGGGCTCGAACGGATCAGGTAGCTCCGGAAGCCAAGGTCAGGGCGGCTCACAAGGCGGATCGCAAGGTGGATCGCAAGGCGGTTCGCAGGGCGGATCGCAAGGTGGCTCGCAAGGCGGTTCGCAAGG
>JASGCG010000172.1 GCA_030054235.1 Bacteroidia bacterium | reverse complement strand
CGAGCCCCGAGTGGTCGCGCGGCATGGTGAGGGTCGCCACGACGAGCTTGGGCGACGAGACCTTCGTGGGCAACCACGCGGTGGTGCCTGCGGGCATTGCCTATCCCCACCGGATGTTCGTGGGCGTCTCGACGGTCGCGCCGTCGTGCTCGAAGGAAGGCGATGGATGGTTCGGCGTGCCGCCGATGCGCTTGCCGCGGCGTGATGTCGTGTCAGTCGATCGAAGCCTGACGCACGAGCCGGGCGTGCTGCAGCGGATCAATCGATGGTCGTGGGAATCCGCGCGCTGCTTCGCGGTCGTGCCGGCCGTCGTGGGAGGGGCCATCTGGCTTGAGTTGGCTGCGCGAGGCCAGGGCGACCTGGCCGCCATGGCCCTGTGGGGCGCGATCGCCTCCGTTGCCGGCTGGGCATGGCTTGTCGCGTTCGGCCTGACGGCCAAGTGGATCCTGCTCGGCCGTGTGCAGCCAGGACAGCACGGACTCTGGAGTTGCTGGTGCAGTCGTTGGGACTATCTCTATGTGCTCTGGTGGTTCAGCGCACGGGTGGCGCTCGCCCGTGTGGAGGGCACGCCGATCCTCGCGTGGTGCCTGCGTGCTGCCGGAACGCGCATCGGTCGTGACGTGATGCTTGGGCCCGGTGCGACGCAGATCGTGGACCCCGACATGCTCTCGTACGGAGACCGGTCGGCGGTCGCTTGCCACCCGCAGGCGCACACCTTCGAGGATCGTGTGCTCAAGATCGACCGCGTGCGAATCGAGTGCGACGCGAGTGCCGGCGAGAACGCCGTGACCTTCTACGGATCCGTGATCGAAGCGGGAGCTCGCCTCGAGCCCGGCAGCGTGCTCATGAAGGGTGGCGTGGTTGCGGCCGGGACCGTCGCGTGCGGTGCGCCGGTGGGCTGAGCGGCGTGAGCGGCAGCGTGGTGCGAGTGGAATGAACAAGGCCCCCGCGCGAGGCGGGGGCCTTGGAGTCATGCGAGCCAACCTGCGTGTTACGGGCAGTTGCCCCACGCACCGAGCATGATGCCGAGGTCGTTGCCGTCGACGATGCCATCATCGTTCAAGTCCGCATCGATCGAGCCCCATGCTCCAAGGAGGATGCCGAGGTCTCCGCCGCCGACGGCGCCGTCGCCGTCGAGGTCGGCCGGGCACTGCGGCACTTCGACGCAGGAGTAGACGAGCTGGCCCGTGCCACTGGCCGCGATCGGCGAACCGACGCGGATGTAGTAGACCGAGCCCGCATTGGCCTGCCACGTCACCTGCGAACCGTTGCCCGCACAGCCGGTGGTGTTGTCATCGCAGCCGACCGGGACCGCCGATGAGGTCGGGCAGGTGAAGCCCTGGTAGACCGCCACGCGCGTGTCGAACGATGCACCGCAGGTCGACACCGTCGCCGTACCGCTGCACTGTGCGAAGATGCGGTACCAGATGTCGCGCTGCATGCTCGTGCCCGCACCGTCGTTGCAGCTGACCGGGATCGTGCCGGCCGTGCTGTCGGTGGCACCGACGGTCGAAAAGGCGATCGAGTCGGTCATGTCGATCACCCCGGTGCACTCGTCGTTGGCCGGGGCTGGCGGTGCCGAGCTCGACACGGTCAGGCTGTACTCGTTGCGGGTGTCGGTGGAGAGGAACACCCGAAGGAAGAGCGTGTTCGAGCCGCTGGTGTTGGTGTAGTTGATCGACGCGTTGTTCACGTTGCCTACGTCACTGGCGAGCGCCGTGCCGCCGCACGACGAGAACAGCTCGAGGTCGATGTCGCCGTTGGCATGGGTGTACGACGCGCTGATGGAGACGACCGTGCCCTGTGCGCTCGACAGCTGGTACCAGTCCTCATCGAGTCGCTTGACGACGAGGCCGCTGTACGTGCCGTTGGCCAGGACGCGCGGCGCAGCGCAGGAATCGTTGGGTTCCTGCGCATCATCGGTGCCGGCAGCCAACGGGGTGGCGAAGCCGCCGCTGCTGATCGCCACGTCAAGCCGGCCGTAGCCGTCATCCGCGGCCGTGTTGGTGCATGAACTGCCACCGCACGTCAGCACGCCGTACATGCGTCGATCGCTGTTGCGGTAGATGGCGCTGCCCGACGAGCCGCCTTCGGTCACGCCGATCGAGGTCACGCCGTACTGGGTCGCGCTGTTCCAGGACACGCTCGACCAGTTCGTCTGCGGGCTGTCGCAGTTGAACGACGCGGCGTTCTTGGTGCCGAACGAGATGCGCTGGTAGCTGCCATCAGGATGGTGCACGCACGTCGAGGCCGTGTTGGTCGGGACGTTGGCGTTGGTCCAGCCGACCCAATAGGTGTTGGCAGGCAGCGTGGGGCGGATCATGAGCAGCGTGCAGTCGCTGGCGGCCTGCGTGACCACCAGGTCGCCGCCGGTGACGTTGCTGCCGGCCGAGGCCGTCGCCGATGCGGCGCACGTGTTGCGGCGGTAGAAGAAGTTGAACTGGCAGCTGTTGGCGATCGACTGCGTCGAGATGCAGTGGTTCGCGGTCATGACGTAGGGGGTCTCGTCCACGGCGGTGGTGGCCGTGAGCTGGCCCGAGCAGAGCGAACCAGTGAAGATCAGGCGCACCGTGCCGTTGGACTCGCCAACCCACGTCGGGAAGCAGATCGGGTCGAGGTGGCAGGTGCCGACCGCGAGACCACCGTCGCTGCCCTCTTCCTCGAGCTTCCAGATCTGGCGGTAGCCGTGGTAGTAGTCGGCTTCGGCGAACGGAAGCTGCTTGGCAGCCGACCCGTGCGGCACGAACCACTCAAGCAGCACTTCGTTGGTCGGCAGCGACAGGCTCCAAGCCTCGCCGGTGCCGAACTCTCCAACGCCTTCGATCGGCCCGATGACGGAGTCGGCCCAGCCCGGCGCCGACATGCGCAGCTGCTGTCCCGCCGGCAGGTCGATGCCCTTCAGGTGAAGGCGCGCCGTCGTCGCGTTGGGCGAGGCGATGCGCGTTCGCCACAGCCGGCCGCCTTCCACATCGATCCACTCGCCGCTGCCGAGTTCGAGGGCGGCGGGAGTCGGGACGGCGAAGCGGTAGGGGTTCTGGCCGGTGCCATTGCCGAGGATCACGTCCTCAGTCATGAAGAACTCGTTGTCCTGCGGCGGCAGCACGTGGAGCGGCACCGGCACGAACTCCATGCCGAAGGCTTCGCTCAGGCTCGGCACCGATTCCTGCGCCGGCTGCTGTGTACCGATCGCCGGGTGTCCATCGACACCAACTTCGGCAGCAAGGGCGGAAGGAGCGCCGAGCACGCAGGCAACGAGGGTGAGTGCAGCCGGAACGATGAGTCGTGGCATGACGTTCGGTCTCCGTGGGTGGTCTTCGGATGGTCACAAGACAGCCCGGTCGGGTGACCGACCGGACGCTTGGCGGAATCTAGCCCCATAATGGACGCTTCCAAGCCCGACGCGGTCGAACACAGGAAGTTCGCCGCGGGGCCGAAAGGTCGTCGATCGATCCGAGTGTCATGACCCCGGTCCGAACAGAGGAGCGCCCCATGAGTCCTGTGCTGGAAGTTCCGATCGAGAGCCTTGACGGTGCCATGGCGTTGTTGCCGTTCGCCGATCGGCTCGAGGTCTGCGACGACCTCTCGACCGAGGGGTGGACGCCAACCCCTGACCTGGTTCGGGGCGTGCGCCGAGCGATGGACGAGGCCGGCCGCCCCGGCGCACGCGTCGTGGCGATGATCAGGCCGCGGGTCCCGAGGGCCGTCGTCGCACCGGTGCTCGAGGCGTTCGTCGCCACGCCCGTCGTCATCGAGGCGTGCCTGCGCGAGATCGAATCGATGGCTCGGGTCGGTGCCCATGATGTGGCGATCGGACTCCTGCGCAGCGATGCATCGATCGATGTCGAGGCCATGGAGCGGCTCGCCGGAGCGGCGCGGGCGCTGGGGCTGGGCGTGGCCTTCCTGCGCACGCTGGACCTGGTGCGTGATCGGGACCGGGCCATGCGTGATCTCGTCGAGCTCGGCATGGAGCGCGTGGTGACGGCCGGCGTCTTGGGATGGGATGCGGGTGTTGCCACCGTCGGCTCGCGTGTGGATCGCCTGCTGCGCGACGCACAGGTCGCGGAGGCTCATGCTGCGGCACGAGGCCTGCGCTGCGTGACGATCGTGCCCGGCGGTGGGGTGCGGTCGAGCAACGCTCGCGAGTTCATGCGTGTTTCATGCGACCTGCACTCGAGCTGCCGAGTGGGCGGCGTGCTCGATGCCGCCGAGGGGCGCGCGCTGCGTGCTGTGCTGGATGGTGGTGGTTGATGTCGCTGCCGGATCCCTTGGCTCGGCCTAGACTCGCCGCATGAACACCATCGACCAGACGGCCATCGACCAGCTCTTCCTGAAGGCGCGTTCACACAACGGATGGACGTCGCAGCCCGTCGACGATGCCACGCTTCATGAGATCTGGAACCTGCTGCGCTGGGCACCCACC
>JASGCG010000171.1 GCA_030054235.1 Bacteroidia bacterium | reverse complement strand
GGCCATCGTGCGGCTCGCACGCAGGCCAGCCACGGCGCGAGCCGTGCCATTGACATCGGTGCGGCTGCCGGCATCATCGGCAGCACGGCGACCACCACGCTCGGGGGCCATCATCTGCACGACGAGCAGGTCGACGGCGGTCGAGCCGAGCTCGGCCTCGAGTTCCTCGAAGGTGGTGAAGTCACCGCCGACCACGCGGAAGCCGGCAGCGCTGAGCTTCTGCTGCAAGGCCGCACGGTCTTCGTTGCTGGTCGCGATCACGGCAGCAAGCGGGTCGGCCCCAACGGCCAGGATCGAGGCAAGCGTGGGCACCACGCTGGAGTCGTAGGCGAACGAGCTCGTCGGGGCGAGGCCGCCGAAGAGCAGCGCCGCATCGAAGCGAACGCGGCGATCACCGTAGGTCAGCGCTTCGCAGGCCGCGCTGACATCGCTCGGGGCCAGACGCTGCTCGCCCGCGATTTCGCCAAGGTGCATGAGCGCGGTGCGCGCCAAGCCAAGGTCATCCGCACCCAGCGCCAGGGCGAGCACATCCTGGCCGATCGTCGCGCCCGCGGCGGTCGCGAAGAACGCCGCGCTGTAGGCGCGATCGCCGCTGACCGGATCGGGCGTCTCGCCCATGACGGCTTCGCGGCGCAGGTCGTTGGCGACGAAGAGCGCGAGCGCCTGGGCGTTGCCCGCATCGGCCTGCAGCGCCGCGCGTGCAGCCTGCATGCCCATGACGGCGTGGAAGGCTTCGGTGGGGACGGCGACCGGAATGAGCCCGTCACCTTCCCACGTCCACGCAAAGTTGTTCGGCTCGTAAGGCTGCGCAAGCAGCGCGCTGCGGCGATCGAAGTGCGCGCGGGCGAGCGAGGTGTATTCGGCCGAGACCGATGCACCCTTGCCGCCGCAGGCGGTGTAGGCACGCCCAGCGGCCGAGGCCACTTCCTGCGAACCGTCCTTGGCCATCTCAAGGGCGCGCAGGCCGGCTGCAGCGGTCGGCGAGGCGATGGTGCCCAGGATCTCGCAGACGAGGACTTGGTTGCTGCCATCAAGGTTGGGGAGTGCAGCCACGAGCGGGGCCACCGCAGCCGAACCGAGCTGCGTCAGCATGCGCTGTGCGGCCAGCGCGAGCTGGTCATTGCCGATGCCGGTTGCGGCGCGAAGGAGCGCTGGAACGGCAAACTCGCCGGCGCTCATCAGGCGAGCGCGGGCGTAGACCTGCTGGCGGCCGGAGCCGACGAGGTTGTCGACGGCCGACTGGATCATGCGGCCATTGCGGGCGAGCGCTCGGCGGCCGTTCTCGACGCGGGTCTCGAGGGTGGCCATGGCCTTGGTGATGCCATCGCCCATCTTGCGGCTGCGGGCGAGGGCGCGCTCCAAGCGCTCCGTCAGGTTCTGCTCCTGCACGAGCAGTGCAAGATCCTGATCGGCGATGCCCGACTCCATCAACTTCTCGGCGCTGGCCTCGGCCAGTTCGATGTTGGCGACCAGCACGTAGTGCAAGACATCCTGCAGCAGCCGGGCCTGCTCGGCGGTGGCGCCCACGCTGTCGGCGCCGGCGTCGCCGGTCGCGCCATCGCCGCTCTCGGACGCACTTGCGTCATCGGCCATCGGTTCGTCGCTCGCAGGTTCGTCGCCGGCGGGCTCGTCCATCGGCTCCTCGGACGGCTCGTCGGCTGGCTCCGCGGCGGGTTCCGCGGCGGGTTCCGAAGGCTCATCGGGGTCCGTGGGGTCGTCGATCGATGCGGCGACCACGGAGGTGGGCAGCGACACCGTCAGGGGAGCCGCCAGGGCCGAAGGAACGAGACCGAGGGCAAGCAGCAACGAAACGGTCGAGAGCGGTTGGATCACGTCGCGGACTCCGTGGTCGTGGGGTGGCCTCGGCGGGCGCCGTGGCGAGTTTGGAGAAGGTATCGGGCATCGCGATGCAGTGCAACGAAGCCCCACCCGACCGTTCGCAGAAACACGTCGCGGAGTTCCCGGTAACCTTCGGAGGTCGGTCGTTGGCCGGATGTCCGGCCAATCGCAGCACGTCGTGCGCTGCGAGGGAAGCGTGGTGCAACACCACCGCGGACGCGCCGCCGTAACGGGTGGCTGGCCAACACGCCAGCGACCTGACTCAACGAAGACCACTGGGCTCCGCGGCCCGGGAAGGTCGAGTCAGGACCCGAAGCCGGAAGACCTGCCGACACCCAGCGCTGCGTGCCCCCGCGATCCCGGGGCCAGGGCGCGAGTCCGCGGAGGTTTCCATGCATCGCTTGGCCATCGTTGTCCTGCTCGCTGCCCTGCCCTCCGTGGCGCAGGCGCAGTCGCCGTACGCCTCGAGCGTCATCACATACTCGCCTGGCTCGAGTCCTGCAGGCGGCTTCACCATCGCTGCGTCAGCCCTTGGCGAACCCACGCGCTTCACGGGCGGTCCGTTCTTCCCCCAGGCCGTCACGCCGTTCCAGCCTGCGTTCATGACGAACGAGCTCGTCTCGATCGGCGCGGGCGGTGAGCTCGTGGTGGCGTTCGATCATGACGTCGCGGACGATCCTCGCAACCCCTTCGGCGTCGACCTGATCGTCTTCGGCAACTCCTTCTTCGGCGACGCTGCGTACCCCACGGGCACGCCATCGGGCCTCTTCGCTGAAGGCGGGCAGATCGCCGTCAGTGCCGACGGCACGACGTGGGTGCCGGTTCCCGGCATCGATGCCGATGGCTTCGCACCGACCTGCGGCTGGCTCGATGCATCCCCGTACGCCACGGTGCCCGGGCTCGAACCCACGGACTTCACTCGACCGATCGATCCAGCAATCACCGTTGGTTCGATGATTGGCCAGCCATGGACCGCAGTGCGCGAGATGTACGACGGCTCGGGCGGCGGCGCCGGCATCGATCTCGCATCGCTCGGACTTTCGTCGATCCGTTTCGTACGCGTGCGCGTGTCGGTCAGTGCCCTGCAGAGCGCAGAGATCGATGGCTTCAGCGACGTGGCTCCGGCACCCCTGGCGGGCGACCTCGATGGCAACGGATCGATCGACGGCGCCGATCTGGGGATCCTGCTCAGTGCGTTCGGCACGGCCGAGCCGGCAGCAGACCTTGACGGGAATGGCAACGTCGACGGCGGCGATCTGGGCGCGCTGCTGGCAACCTGGTCATGAGGCGTGCCTTCACGCTCATCGAGGTCCTCGTGGTGATCGGCATCGTGGTGATCCTGATCGGGCTGGTGCTGCCCGCGCTCTCGACGCTCGCCGAGGGTGGCCGCAGCGCGGAGTGCCAATCCAATCTCCGGCAGCTCGCGAGTGCATCGCAGGCGTACGTCACGCTCAACAAGGAGCGCTTCGCCCCAGCCGTCCTGATGTTCGCGCCGACCGCCGGCTCAGGCGTGCGCACGCTTTCATGGGACCTCGACACTGCCCCGGGCCGCGCGGCGCTTGCCGGTTCGATCACGCGGCACCTCGATTCACCCAGCCGCGTGCAGCAGTGCCCGAGCTGGACCGGCAACGATCCCGCCGGCGATCCCTTCACGGGCTACAACTACAACACGACCTTCATCGGTGCCGAGGGACGGTTCCCGCAGGTCGGGCCGGGCGGCGCGATCCTCGATGGATGGTCCAACGTTCGCCTTGGCCTGGCGAGTGCGCAGTGCCGCAACACCCAGGCCGCGGTCCTCGGCGATGCGGGCTGGGCCGGCGGGACGAACAAGTACATGCGCGCGCCGATGAACACGGTCGAGGGTGACCTGCTGATGGTCTGTGCGGGCGCGCAGGCCTTCCGACACCTCGGTTGTTCGCACGTGGCCCGGCTCGATGGCAGCGTGCACGGCGTGTGCACGAGCTGTTCGGGCACGCTCTCGACGCCGCAGGCCCTTGCTGACGTCATGGGCCATCCTGCCAACGGATTCCTCTCGGAGGATGACGTTGCCTACGATCCCCGATGAGGCCTGACGGATGCCCGACCAACAGCTCCGCATCGACCGCTGTGTCTGCCACGACGTGACCTTCGAGCGCGCGCTCGAGGTGGCAAAGAGCCGTTCACTGTCGCTCGACCAGCTCGCCGACGAACTCGGCTGCACCACGGGCTGCGGGTCGTGCGAGCCCTACCTTCGTCGGTGCCTGGCCACGGGCCAGGCCGTCTTCCACGAGATCATCGAGGACTGACCGAGCGCCCGAAGCGGCGCTCGAGGTCGGCGGTCGTCAGGCGAAACGCCGTGGGCCGGCCATGCGGGCAGCGATCGGGCCGGTCGATCGTGCTGCGGCGGGCCAGCAGCGCTGCGATCTCGGCGTTGGTCAGGCGGTCACCCGCCTTCACCGCGGCCTTGCACGCCATCAGGTCGAGCACCTCGCTCAGCGCCGCCTCGGCCGCGCCGGGATCATCGGCACGAAGGTCGCTCGCGGCGATCGAGACCAGGAACTCCTGCGCGCCGACCCCGCGCTCGACCAGGAAGCTCGGCATGC
>JASGCG010000170.1:3394-4421 GCA_030054235.1 Bacteroidia bacterium | reverse complement strand
GCGACACGGCCCGCGCGAAGCACGTCGCGCTCTCGGTCTCGTGCAGCCCGGGAATCCACGTCTTCGCCAACCGCACGCTCGTGCACCAGGCCGTCGCGAACCTCGTGTCCAACGCCATCAAGTACTCACCCACCGGGTCGAGCGTCGAGGTCGAGGGTCGGCTCGCCGGCGACGTGGTCGAGATCGAGGTCGTCGACAACGGCCCGGGCATCCCCGCCAAGCACCTGCCGAGGATCTTCGAGCGCTTCTACCGCGTGGACAAGGCGCGCAGCCGCGAACTCGGCGGGACGGGCCTGGGGCTGGCGTTGGTCAAGCACATCGCCCTTGCGCACGGGGGCGCGGTCGATGCCGAGAGCGTGGTGGGCAAGGGATCGCGGTTCACGATTCGATTGCCCCTGGCCGACGCCGGGAAGAGCCTGCTTCCCGAGGCTCCTTAACGCAACCAGAACATTGTTCGTGCTACGGTCGCTCATCTCCCAAAGGAACATCCATGCTGCTGACCACCCTCACCGCCCTCGTCGCCCTCGCCGTCCCGCAGTCCCCCGCGACCAAGGCCTCTGGCCCTGTGCGGCTTGATGGGTCCAGCACGGTCTTCCTGATTTCCGAAGCCGCGGCCGAGGAGTTCAAGAAGGTCGCGCCGAAGGTGAACGTGTCCGTCGGCATGTCGGGCACCGGCGGCGGCTTCAAGCGCTTCTGCGCCGGCGAGATCGACGTGACCGCGGCGAGCCGCGCGATCAAGCCCGGCGAGGTCGAGCTCGCCCGCAAGAACAACATCGAGTTCGTCGAACTCCCGGTCGCCTTCGACGGCTTGTCGGTCGTCGTGAACAAGGCGAACACCTGGGCCACCTCGCTGACGGTCGCCGACCTCAAGCGCATCTACGTGGATGGCGGCGTGAAGACCTGGAGCCAGCTGAATCCCGCCTGGCCGAACGAGGCCATCCAGATCTTCAGCCCCGGCACGGACTCGGGCACGTTCGACTACTTCAAGGAAGCGGTCATCGGCAAGGATGGCAAGGTCCGCGGCGAC
>JASGCG010000170.1:0-3384 GCA_030054235.1 Bacteroidia bacterium | reverse complement strand
ACATGAGCGTCAGCGAGGATGACAACGTGCTCGTGCGCGGCATCCTCGACAACAAGAACGCCATCGGCTTCTTCGGCATTGCCTACCTGATGGAGAACGAGGGCAAGCTGCGCAGCGTGGCGATCGACGGTGGCAAGGGCCCGGTGGCGCCGAGTCCCGAGACCGTGGAGGACGGCACCTACCAACCCCTTGGCCGGCCGCTCTTTTACTACGTCAACGCAGCGTCGCTGACCAAGCCGCAGGTCGTGGCGTTCGTCGACTACCTTGTCGAGAAGGCGCCCGAGTTTGCGCCCGAAGTGGGCTACATCAAGTTCCCGGCGGACCTGCAGTCGATGGTGCGCGCCAACTGGGTCGCACGGCGCACCGGAACGCAATTCGTTGGGGCAGACGGCAAGGAAGTCCACGGCACGTTCCGCTCGGTCTACCGCTGAAGTTGAACACGGCCTGAACGCGGCGTACGCCCTGTCCGGGGGGCTCGGCCGTAGGATCCATTCCATGGCCCAATCGGCAGTCGCCGCGACCACCTCTGCCGCACGCGGCACGCCGATCCCGCGATCGTCGCGTGATCGCAGCGAGCGGGTGGTCAAGTCGGTGCTGCTTTCGTTCTCGCTGCTCTCGATCGTGACCACGTTCTCAATCGTGGCGGTTCTGGGAATCGAGGCCTGGGGATTCTTCACGGGCTTTCCCGACAAGCCAGGCATCGGGCTCGTCCCGTTCCTCACCGGCACGGAGTGGAGCCCCCTGCTGGGCGGTGAGCAGAAGTTCGGCGTGCTGCCCCTGGTCTGCGGCACCCTGCTCGTGACCGTGATCGCCGGGGCGTTCGCGCTGCCCATCGGCCTGGTGACCGCGATCTTCCTGTCGGAGTACGCGCCATCGCGCCTGCGCGTGGTGCTCAAGTCCGCGCTCGAGGTCCTCGCCGGCGTGCCGACCGTCGTCTACGGCTTCTTCGCCCTTGCGGTGATCACGCCGGCCCTGCAGCGCTTCAGCGACGCCTTCGGAACCTACAACGCCCTCAGTGCTGGACTCGCCGTGGGCATCATGATCCTGCCGATCGTCTGCTCGCTGAGCGAAGATGCCCTCCGTGCCGTGCCGCAGAGCCTTCGCGACGGGAGTTCGGCGCTCGGCGGCACCAAGTTCGACACCTCGGTCAAGGTCGTGCTGCCCGCTGCTCTGAGCGGGATCATGGCGAGCTTCCTGCTCGCGCTGACGCGCGCCATCGGAGAAACCATGATCGTGGCGCTGGCCGCCGGCGGGCTGGCCCAGATGACGATGAACCCGTCGAGCCAGGTGCAGACAATGACCGGCTTCATCGTCGCGATCTTCACGGGCGATGCGCAGGCCAACAGCGTGGAATACGCGTCGAGCTACGCGGTGGCCGCCACGCTCTTCCTGATGACGCTCGCCCTGACGCTGGCCGGCACGGCCATTCTCAAGCGATTCCGCGAGGAGTACGAGTGACCGACGTCCCGCACGTGCCCGTCGCCCGCCGGCTCCTGGCCAACAGGCTGTTCCTGGCCACCTGCGTCGTCTGCACCGGCCTGGCCGTCTGCGTGCTCGCCGTGCTCATCGTGAGCATCATGATCGATGGCGTCCACCGCCTGAGCCCGGACTTCATCGCCAACTTCGCTTCGCGCAAGCCTGACCAGGCGGGGATCCGGGCACCGCTCGTGGGCAGCATCTGGGTCTGCACGATCTGCGCCCTGACGGCCCTGCCGGTCGGCGTGGGCACGGCGATCTACCTCGAGGAATTCGCCAAGCGAGGCCGGCTGACCGAGTTCATCCGCATCAACATCAGCAATCTGTCGGGGGTCCCGAGCATCGTCTACGGCATCATCGGACTCACCGCCTTCAGCCGCTTCTTCGGCTGGCGCGCCGGCGCGGAGCCCATCGAACTCGGCAGCCCCGACTCGCTCCTCTACCTTCGCCTTCCGTTCGGTTCGAGCGTGCTCGCGGGCGGGCTCACGCTCGCGCTCGTGGTCCTGCCGATCGTGATCGTCGCGAGCCAGGAGGCGATCCGCGCGGTGCCCAACTCGCTGCGCCAAGGTGCGCTCGCGCTCGGCAGCACGCGGTGGCAGATGGTGTCGCGCCTCACGCTGCCGGCCAGCCTGCCCATGGTGATGACCGGCGCGATCCTCGCGATGAGCCGTGCGATCGGCGAAGCCGCGCCGATCCTGGTGCTCGGTGCGCCGCTGATGGTGCTCGAGACGCCCGCCAACCTGATGTCCGAGTTCACGGTGCTGCCCATGCAGATCTTCAATTGGGCCGGACGCGCCAAGGCGTCGTTCCAGGAGATCGCCGCCGCGGCGATCATCGTGCAGCTCGCCGTCCTCATGTCCTTCAACGCGCTCGCCATCCTGGTGCGCCAACGGCTCCAGACACCACTCCAATGACCATGATGTCCCCGATGCAGACCAACCCGACCACGGCCGCCGCGACCGTGCCTGGCACCGCTGAGCCGATCTCGATCCGGGCCGCGGGCTTCGATGGCTTCTATGGCTCGTTCCAGGCGCTGAAGGGAATCTCGCTCGACATCCCGCGCAACCAGGTCACCGCATTCATCGGTCCCAGCGGCTGCGGCAAGAGCACCTTCCTGCGGTGGATGAACCGCATGAACGACACGATCGCCGGGGCCCGAGCCAGCGGCACGCTCACGCTCGATGGCGAGGACATCCTCGCCCGGTCGGTCGACGTCGTCGACCTGCGTCGTCGCGTGGGCATGGTGTTCCAGCGCCCAAACCCCTTCCCCAAGTCGATCTTCGACAACGTGGCCTTCGGGCCGCGCCTGCACTGGCGCCACAGCCGCGCCGACCTCGAGGATCTGGTGGAGCAGAGCCTGCGCTCGGCGGCCCTCTGGAACGAGGTAAAGGATCGGCTCCACGCGAGCGCGCTCGGCCTGTCCGGCGGCCAGCAGCAGCGGCTCTGCATCGCGCGCGCCATCGCCGGCGGCCCCGAAGTGCTGCTCATGGACGAACCATGCTCGGCACTCGATCCAAAGTCGACCGCGAGCGTGGAAGAGCTCATCCGCGAACTGCGCACGGCCTACACCATCGTGATCGTGACGCACAACATGCAGCAGGCCTCGCGCGTCAGCGACCGGACGGCCTTCTTCTTTGAAGGTTCGCTCATCGAATCGGGCCAGACCGAAACCCTGTTCACCAACCCCAAGTCCAAGCAGACCGAGGACTACGTCACCGGCCGCTTCGGCTGATTCCAGGAGGGACCCCATGCCGATCGAACTGCAGAGCGAACTCACGAGCCTCCGACGCGACCTGCTCACCATGGGCGCGATGGTCGAGCGGCGCCTGACCCGCGTGATCGATGCCTTGGTCGAGAGCGACCTCGATGCCGCCCATGAGGTTCGTGAGGGCGACGACGAGATCGATC
>JASGCG010000169.1 GCA_030054235.1 Bacteroidia bacterium | reverse complement strand
GCGAGCCTCAGCGCGCGGCGAGGCGCGACCGAACGCCAAGCCCGCGCCACGCCGCACGCAGGAGGGCGCGCGGGGCGTGATGGGTGCACGGGCTGGTGACCGCAAGGGCGCGAAGGGCTCGCGCTCGGGTGGCGATCGGCGCGGTAGCGCATCCACGCGCGGCGCAGCGCCGAAGGGCAAGCCCGCGCGCAATCGCCGCGACGACGCTTCGCTCGACCATCGTCCTCGCCTATCCTGATCGCCATGCCCCTGTACGAGTACGAGTGCATCGAGGACGGCGAGGTGATCGAGCTGCTTCGCCCGATGAAGGACGCCGACGGTCCCGTCGAGGATCCCGCCGGCAAGGGCCGCACCTTCAAGCGTCGGCACAGCGTGTTCGGCGTCGGCGGCTCGCCCGTCGGTAGCACGCATGTGCACACCGGCGGCTGCTGCCCGTGCGGCAAGAATGCCGGCAGCTGCGGTTCGATGAACTGACCACCCTCGTCGGTGCCCTCGAAGCCGATCAGGGCTTCAGGCTTCGCGACGACCCTGCTCCCGGGTGGATAGGCTCGGCGGGATGGAACGTTGGCTCATCATTCACGGCGTTGATTTCAGCGGTGCCGAATCCGGCGGTGCGCACAAGATTCGCATCGCCACGCGGCATGGCCGAACCACGCCGGTGCAGGTTGAGCGCGCCGATCGCAAGGGTCTTCTCGAGCGCATCAAGGCGAGCGCGGCCGATGGTCGCCCGCACCTCTGGCGCATCGATGCTCCGATGGGCCTTGCTGTGCCCACGCTGGAAGAAGCCGGCGTGCGAGGCTGGAAGGGCGGTGCCGACTGGATGGCCGGATTCGCAGGTGCGCGCGACTGGCGCGGCGGCCTGCGCACGCTGACGCGCCAGGAGCCGCGCCGCGCGTGCGATCACGAGCTCCGCACGCCGATGCCACCGACGAACCTGCGTGTCTTCAAGCAAACGTGGACGTTCGTCTGCGAGATCCTGCTGCCGCTTGCGGCGGAGGGTGTTCGCATCGAGCCGGTCGTTGCCGGTGCGCCAGGGATGCAGACGGTGGTGTGCGAGAGCTGCCCAGCGAGCGACCTGCAGCGCCGCGGCTGGCCGCACAAGGGCTACAAGGGCAAGGGCGAGCGACCGCGCGAGGTCCGCGAGGAGATCCTCTCCCGTGCCGTGCGCGCCGGGTTGGTCGTGCCCGAGTCGGTGGGCGAGCAGGCGATCGCCGATGAGGAAGGTGACCTGCTCGATGCGTTGGTGCTGGCGCTCGAGCCCGCACCCACGGTGGCACCCAAGGAAGCGCTCATCGAGGGCTGGGTCTACTGATCGCTGTCGCGGGTTCAGACCCCGCGGGTCGACGGATCCCAGATGACCTTGTGCAACTGGCCCTGCTGCCGCACGGGCAGGCGGTCCGCAAGGATCCATTCGGCGAGCGTGCGGTGCGACAAGCCTTCGCAGCCGCGGATGTCGGCGTCGCCAGCCTGGCGGTGCGCGGCACTGAAGAGCACGGCGTTGCAGCGCTCATGGAGTCGCTCGCGCAACAGGAGCTCGCTGGCCCACTCGTAGTCCGCGCGGTCGGTGAGGACGAACTTCACCTCGTCACGCGGCCGCAGGTCCGCCAGATTTTCCCAGCGGTTTCGGTCCTCTTCGCCGCTGCCGGGGGTCTTCAGGTCGAGGATGCGGATCACGCTCGGGTGGCACGGCGTGATGTCGATCGATCCGCTGGTCTCGACGAGCACGGTGAATCCCTCGTCGCAGAGCGTGGCCATGGCGAGGAACGCGTGGCGCTGCGCCAGCGGCTCGCCGCCGGTGAACTCTACGGTCCGGCAGCCGAACGCGCGCACGCGCTCGAGCAGCGAGGCGACCGGCACGGTCGACCCTTCGCGGAAGGCGTAACTCGTATCGCAGTAATGGCAGCGCAGCGGGCAGCCGGTGAGCCGCACGAAGACCATGGGCACGCCGGCCCAGGTGCTCTCGCCCTGGATCGAGTGGAAGACCTCGTTCACGCGCAGCGTGGGCTCGGTGGTGATGGGGAGGCTGGTCATGCGCGGATGGTGTGGATGGAACTCGGCTGCAGCACGAGGGCGAGCACCGCCGCGCCGAGCAGAAAGAAAAAGACCGTCGCGGGAGCCGCGACGGTCAATGCGCACGAGAGGACTCGAACCTCCATGGGTTGCCCCACCAGCACCTCAAGCTGGCGCGTCTGCCAATTTCGCCACATGCGCAGGAAGCAGGAGCGGCAAGTATAGCGCGCGCACGCGTCGATGAGTTCGATCGGTGTGCTGTCCCGATAAGCACAGCGGGCCCCGGCAGTTGCCGGAGCCCGCTGGAATCACCTTGCGATGCGGAGTGCTCAGTTGCCCCAAGCCGCCAGCAGGAGGCCCAAGTCCGAACCATCGACGAGGCCGTCGCTGTTCAGGTCGGGTGCCGTGGTGCCCCAGCCAGCCAGCAGGAGACCGAGGTCGGCACCGTCAACCCCACCGTTCCCATCGATGTCAGCCGGGTTGCTGGCCGTGCAGCCGATGCCCTCGACGCGGAAGTCATCGACACCAGCCTCGATGATGGAGCCGCTGATCTCGTCACGGGCACGGAAGCGGACCTTCATGGTGGCGGTCGGCGTGACGAACTGTCCGACGCGGAAGCTCTTGGTCGCCCACGCATTCAGGTTCTCGGTGACGAGTTCCATCTGCACCCAGGTCGAGCCGCCGTTGTTGCTGATCTCGACCGGCATCGAGTCTTCGTTCGGCGCGGCGCCGGTGTTGTTGGAGTACCAGCGGGCGTACGACACGATGGCGTCCTCGTAGCCCGACAGGTTGAACGTCGGGCTCGTGAGGGTGGTGGTGCCGCCGTCGACATCCTGCTCACCCTGCGCGCCGCCAACCGAGCCCTGGCCGGTCACCCAGCACAGCGTGCCCGTGCCAGCGTCGTTCTCGGGCTGGGCAGCCGTGCCGTTGGGATCGACGCGGGTCCAGATGCCGGTCGTGGCGGTGTCACCGGTTCCGCCGACCACCCAGCCAGTGTTGGTGTCCATCGCATCGGCGAAGACCTGGTCCACGCCCGTCGCGCTCAGCGAGCTGTAGAACGCGGCAGGCGCCGTGCTCGGGCTGGTGACAGTCGAGTTTGTCGTGGTTCGCGCCGACACATACCACTGCACGTTGCTCAGGCACGCGGTTGCGGGCACCTGCACCGTGTACTGGTTCGAGGCGCCCTGCGTCATCGGCACGGCGGTGAACGAACCGGTGCCGCCGTTGCGCCAGTAGAACGTGCCGCTGCCGAGCTGCGGCGTGCCGGCAAGTGGCGCCACGTTCACGGCGAGCGTGGTGCTGCCAGCGGGCGACACCGTGGCCGGGATCCCGTTGGGGAACGAGAATGCCAGCAGCTGCAGCGCCGGGCCAGGAAGGCCGTGGAGCGTGAACGCGCCGTTGATCTCCTGGTAGTTGGGAGTGCCATCGGCGATGTCGCTGTTGTTGTCATCCAGCGTCAGGAAGTCGATCGTGATGTCGCCGGCGATCGTGGTGCCGGTGTGCAGCGGGACGCTGTTCACGCAGAGCAGGCTCGTGCGCGCCAGACCGGCCGCGCTGCCGTACTTGGCGCCCAGCGCTTCGCGCGTGTCCCACACGCAACCCGAGATGAGCTGACCGCAACTGTGGATCGCGCTGCCACACGAGCTGCAGCCGGTGGCCGAGTACGTGCAGGTGTTGTCGGCGTTGCGGATGCCGGTGTTGCATGCCTGGAAGCCCAGACCCAGCCGTGGGTCATCGCTGATGAGCAGCGACATGCAGTCGCTCATGCCTTCGCCGTAGGCGCCCTGGCCGCTGCCGCCCGAGGCCACCATGTGGTGACCGAACTCGTGGTGCACGACCGTGCTGAACGCGGTGTTGTTGCAGCCGCCAGCCGCGGGATAGAAGTTGATCGACGTGCCGTTGTAGAACGCGTTGCAGCTGCCGCTGACCTGCACGTTGATCGCGAAGTTCAGCTGGTTCGCGATCGTCGGGTACGACGGGTTGTTGGCAAGCGCGAAATCACGCACGATGTTCGCCTGGCGGTACGCGTTGACTTCCGCGCGCGCGGCCTCGGCGAGGTTGTCCGCGTTGAACATCGTGTTCAGCGGCGTGCCCACGGCACCGGTCGCCGTGGCGGTCGGGGTCGAGTTGGCGTTGGCGGCGTTGAAGACCTTGAAGTACTTGCCGGCCAGCGTGCTGGTGATCGTGACCGATCCGGTCTGCCCCGGGATCACGAAGTTGCCATTCACATCGGCGAAGACGCTGGTCGCACCGATCGACACGCCCGCGTACTGCAGCGGAGCGGTGGCTTCGACGGCGCAGGCATCGGCCTGGAAGCCCGGGGTCGCCTGGCCCTGCACCGTGCCGGTGGCATCGGCGTAGCACACCTGGTTCTCCTCGAAGAACACATCGCCGGTCGTGGGATCGGTGATGTAGAGCAGGCGC
>JASGCG010000168.1 GCA_030054235.1 Bacteroidia bacterium | reverse complement strand
GAAAAGCTTGAGATGGCGCTCGAGAGTGGACTTCAGGCCGTGCTCTGCGTGGGGGAGACGCTTGAGGAGCGCAAGGCCGGGCAGGCCCACCAAGTCACGGCGCGGCAACTTCGCGCGGCGTGCGCATCGATCCGCGCGGACCAGATGCACGATGTGGTCATCGCTTATGAGCCTGTCTGGGCGATCGGGACGGGCGTGAGTGCCACGCCCCAGGATGCGGCCGAGGCGCATCGAATGATCCGACGCGAACTCGGGATCCTGTATTCTCCGGAACTCGCCCAAGCGGTGCGCATCGTCTATGGCGGATCCCTGAACGCGGCCAATGCGGCTGCGATCCTCGGGGACCCCGGCATCGACGGTGGCCTGATCGGTGGCGCCAGCCTGAAGGCCGGCGACTTCGCGCAGGTGGTCCGGACCGCGGCGGCTCGGGGGCAACCCCAAGGAAGGCACTGACTGATGGACTGGCTCTTCGGCATCCTCCTGCTTCTCTTCATCTTCGTGAGCATTGCCATGGTCCTTGTGATCCTGGTGCAGCGCCCGCAAGGCGGCGGCCTGTCGCAGGCCTTCGGCGGCGGCTCGGGCGGCACCGAGAGCGTGTTCGGCGGTCGCACCGGAGACGCGCTGACGGTGACCACGGTGAGCTGCTTCGTCGTGTGGCTCGTGCTCGCGCTCGGGCTGAACGCGCTGTCGAACACGCGCAAGATGGCTGCGGCTGAACCCTCGGTTCCCGAGGCTGGCGCTGCGCCCGCGACGGATACGCCGGCCACGGCGCCTGCCGCGTTGACGCCGGTTCCCGCACCGACGCCCGCGCCGGCTCCAGCACCCGCACCCGCACCGGCGACCGATGCACCGGCCACCGCGCCGGTCGCACCTGCTCCGCAGTCTGCGCCTGCGCCGGCAACGGACACGCCAGCAGCAGCGCCCGCACCTGCTCCCGCTGCTGAGCCTGCACCCGCGCCGGCCCCAACTCCCGTGACGCCGTAACACTGGATTCACTGCATGATCCGCTCGATGACCGGCTTCGGCGTGGCCTCGGCAGACGCCGAAGGCGGCTCGTTCAGCGTCGAGGTCCGCAGCGTCAACAACAAGTTCTTCAAGGCCACGATGCGCGTGCCCGATGCCTTGGGTGCGCTCGAAGGCGATCTTGAGGCGCAGCTCGGCAAGCGCATCTCGCGCGGCAGCGTCATGGTCACCGTGCGCGTGGCCGAGAGCGCCGCCGATCGTGTCGGTCGCATCGATGGCGCGGCGCTGGAGGCCTACATGGCGCAGCTGCGCGCGGTGCTCCCGGCCGAGCAGGTGGCACGTCTGGATCCATCAGCGCTCCTGGACCTACCGGGTGTCGTCGTGACCGTCGGCGCGCAGGACCGCGCCGAGCGCGCGCGCGCCGTGCTCACCAAGCTGCTCGACCAGGCCTGCGATCGCCTGCTGGCCATGCGGGCGACCGAAGGCCAGGCGCTTGCCGCCACGCTGGCTGAGTTCGGCGTCACGGTCCGTGCACGGCTCGCCGAGATCGCCGAGCGATCGCCGCAGGTCGTCCAGGCGTATCAGGAGCGGCTGCGCACGCGCATGGCCACGCTCCTGGCCGAGGCGGGCGCTTCGGTCCGCGAAGAGGACATCATCCGCGAAGTGGCGGTCTTCGCCGAGCGCAGCGACATCGCCGAGGAAGTGAATCGCCTCGGCGGTCACCTGGACCAGTTCGCGCGGCTCATCTCGCCGCAGCATGCCGAGCCCGCGGGGCGCACGCTCGACTTCCTCGCGCAGGAGATGCTGCGCGAAGCGAACACCATCGCGAGCAAGTCCAGCGACGTCGAGATCAGCCGCCGGATCGTCGAGATCAAGGCGTGCATCGACCGGATCAAGGAGCAAGCGCAGAATGCCGAGTGACGCGCGGGCGTCCTTCAGTACAAGTGAGATCATCCGGGTGCTCGAGGTCTTCGGGATCGGAGGCCTGAAGTCGCTTGCCGACCTGCCGGCGGGATCTCGCAAGGCGGCGAAGCTCGTGGCCACGTGCGTGCATGGCAGTTACCTGCTGAAGCGTCGCGAACTCACGAACGTTGGCCTCGATCGCATCCGCTACGCGAGCGAGGTCCATCGCCATGCGATGAAGCAGGGCGTGCCCTGCGCGCCGTTGATGACGACCGCCGAGGACGAGCCTTTCCTCATCGAGGGCCCGTACATCTACGAAGTGCAGGGGTTCGTCGCGGGGCACCGCTTCACGTACCGGCATGACCAGGCCACGGCCGTGGGTGCGGCCCTGGCGCGGTTGCACGATGCACTCGCTGGTTTCGCCGCCAGCGATGCTGCGCCTGCCTCGAACTATTGCCGCAATGCGTCGGTGCCCGGGGCCTTGCGGAAGATCGAGTCCAAGGCGACGGGGCCCGCCGAGCGGGCCGTGTGCGCGGCGCTGCTTGCGCGATACGAACGCGCGGCCAGCCACCAGTGGCCCGAGCTCTCCGGCGTCACGCACTCCGACTACCACCCCGGCAATGTGCTGCTCGATGGCGCGACCGTCGTGGCCATCATCGACTTCGACTCCGCTCGCGTGGCGCCGATCGTGAGCGACCTGGCCAACGCCGCCCTGCAGTTCGGCCTGCCGCCGGTTTCCGGCAGCGATCCCGCCCGATGGGAGCCGCGCTTCAACGAGCACTGCCTGCGCGCGATCGTCCGCGGCTACCGCAGCGTGCGCAAGCCACCCAAGGGAACGTCCGCATCGATCGCCCCGCTCATGATCCAGGCCGCGATCGCCGAAGTGGTGGCGCCCGTGGCGCGCAAGGGCACCTTCGGCCACATCGATGGGCGCGCCATGCTCGAATTCGTCGACCGCAAAACGCAACGGATCGAGGAAGCCGCGGCCGGAATCGCTACCTTGTGCGGGTGATGCACGCACTCCTGGTCGTTGCTCTCTGCTGCGCTGCCGTGGCGCAGGATGCAGCCAAGCCGCTGCCGGGCGATGCGTTCGGGCGCCAGGAAGGCGTGGTGGACGAGCGCGCCCGGGAGGAAGCGCGCGAACTTGAACGCGATGCCGAAGTGCTCCGCGCGCTGGCGCAGGCCCAAGCCATGCGCCAAGGCGGGATCGTGCTCGGTCCCGGCGTGCGCATGGCCGATGACGCGAACCTCTCCCTGGCCCGCGCGACGGTCGGTCGCGATGCTCCGCGCGCTGCCGAACTGCCGGCCGGGCTTCGTGCCATCGTGACGCGCATGGATGATCCGGCGTGGTCGGTGCGCGAGGCGGCGTCGAAGGAAGCATCGAGCGGTGCGTGGACCATGCAGGAGCTGCGCAAGGCGCTCGATGAGCCGTCGCTTTCGCTCGAGCAGCGTTCGCGGCTCGAAGAGGCGCTCTGGCTGCGGTGGGAGTCGAAGCCCCGCGGCGCCATCGGAATCACGATGGGGCAGGGGCTCGGCGGCGTGCTCGTGACCCAGGTGCACGAGGGGTTCCCGGCGTCGCGCGTGCTGCGCGTGGGCGACGTGATCGAAGCGATCGATGGCATGCCCACGCCCAACAACGACGGGCTCGTCGCGGTCGTGCAGCGACGCGGCCCGGGTGAGCGGTTGCGGCTGTCGGTGGTTCGCGGCGGCCCCGGCGGTGCGGCTGCGGTCGCGGTGCAGCAGCCAGCCAAGGCGGAACGGCTCGAACTCGATGTCGAACTCGGTGATTTCGCGGCACTCGAGCGGACGAATCCTCGCAATGCGCTCCGGCCTGCCAGTCGGCGCAACGCCTTCGACACGGTGATGCGTGAGGAACGCGAGCAATCGTCGTTGCAACTCATGCCCATCGAGCCGGCACTGCCGCCGGGCTTCGTGGGGAGCACGGTCGTGGCCGGCGGTCGCCAGCCTGCCGGAACGAGCGTGAACCCGAAGATGGCCATCAACCAGCTCCGCAACACGCTCGAAGCCACGACCGACGAGAAGGTGCGTGCGCTGCTCGAGGCTCAGATCGCGCATCTTGAGCAGGTGCTGCGCGATGCACAGCGGCAGGGTGGATTCGGCACGCCGTCCAGGCCGCAGAGGCCGCTGCCGATCATGCCGAAGCCTGAGCCCGTTCAGCCCAAGCCCGAGTGAGGGCGATCAGGTATCGCTCGGCGCAGCCTGTCGGCGGGATCCGAGAATTGCAGCGCGCCTCGACGACGCAGTCCGCTGCTTGACGATCACAGCGCGCCGAGCGGGTTCTTGAAGTGCGCGTCCTGCACGGGCACCACGACATCAAGCACCTTCTGCAGCACGTTGGCCGGTGAGCCGATCGCATCGACCTCGCGGATGATCGAGTGCGGATAGCACTCCAGCACCGGGCGCGTCTCGCGCTCGTAGACCTCGAAGCGGCGACGGATGACCTTCTCATCGGCGTCGTCGATGCGGTTTTCCTTCAGGGCGCGGCGGCGCATGCGGGCCACCATCTTGTCGACGTCGCGGCAAACGAGGTGGATGACGTGCAGCACCTCGATGTACTGCTCCATCTCCTTCGCCTGCGTCACGTTGCGCGGGATGCCATCGAGCACC
>JASGCG010000167.1 GCA_030054235.1 Bacteroidia bacterium | reverse complement strand
CGCTCGAGGGCGTGGCCTGCTGCGGCGCGGCACGGATCGTGACCTTGGCACCCGCGCCGCTGCGTTCGCGCATCACCGTTTCGAGCACCCCGCGGTAGTGACGCTCGATCCAGTCGCTGGCGAAGGTGGTGCGCACCGCGACGTCGAGCGAACCGCCTTCGACGGCAAGCTCCGACTGGCTCTCGAACCACATGCGGAAGGGGACCTCGCCGATGCGGCTGCGGATGGCTTCGCCAAGCGCCTCGCGCTCGGTGGAGGAGCCGCGCGCATCGAAGGAGCAAGAGGTCTGGGTGTCGTTCAAGCGCGGTGCTCGTGGCAAGGGGCGGCGGGACTCGGCAAGGACAGGGGACAGCGCCGACGATGGGCGTCGTCGCTGCACGATCTCTCCGTGCCGAACACAATGTGGTGTGGACCTCAGCGTCCGTGCGAGCCGCCCACGAGAATCGGGCGTTGGTCATCCTGACCGGGCCGCACACTCTAGCCCATGTTCAGGACCTGCCAAGACGATCGTCGCGAGTTGGTGCGCGCGCATCGACAAGCCGCGTGCAGTTGCGCACTTGTGCATCGAGGAATTCCTCGTACACGCCTGCGTGCGCTCGCGTGCATGCACTGTGGACAACCTCGTCACCGCAGCGCGTGGATGAACGCGACGCGACGCATCGTCCTGTGGAATCCGGCGTTGTGATAGAGATGGAGCGCCGGAGCGTTCGCTTCATCGCACGCCAGGTGCAGGCTGCGCACGCCGCGGTGCTCCAGTCGCCCGATCGAGTGTTGCAGGAGGGCAGGGCCGATGCCCCGGCCGCGCGCCCAGTGCGCGACACCGAAGTAGACGAGTTCCGCGGCATCCGTCCCCGGCAGCGGCGCGCACATGCTCACGGCGGCGGGACGGCCCTCCAGCCAGACCATCGTCCAGAGGTCGGGATCGACCGCGTGGGTGGCCAAGTGGCCTTCCAGTGTCTCCTGGGGCGTTCGCATGCCCGCCAGCGCTGGACAGTCGAGCGTGGCCTCGTAGGTGGCCTGCAGGAGCGCCGAGAGGGTGGCGTGACCCTCATCGCTGTGAACGTCGCAGGCGGTGATCGATGCCCCGGCAGGCCAAGTCGCCGCCACGCGGCCCCGACGCGGCAACGCGCGCTCGTAGTAGCCCAGCGTGGCGAGCCGGCGCATGCCAGCGGCCTCCAAGATGCGAAGTTCTCGGCCGCGGGCGGGCTCCACAAGGGCTTGTGCCATGGCGCGGCCCCGACCGTGCGCTCCGGCCAGCGCTCGTGCCAAGAGGCGCCCAAGCGCGGGGATGGCGGCATCGGACGAGCCGCGCGTGAGCAGGGCATGGAGCGTGTTGCCGGCCTGGGGGGCCAGGAGCGCCGTGGCGCCGATGCAGCCGTCGGGGTCGGAGACGCACCAGGCGTGGTCGAAGAACGTCGGGTCGGCCCGCGCGTCTCGAATCAGGCGGCGCAGCACGCCCGGGTCGGGGCCAGCCAGGCGGCGGAGCGCCTCGGCCCGTTGGGAGACCAGGGGCTGGAAGGGCTCACCCCAGTCTGGGGCGTGGCCAAAGAGCCCGGTTCGGTCAAGGAGCGACACGTCGAAAGCGTATCGGAGCAGAGGGGGCGCGAGCGAGGATCGGTACACTCCGGTGATGCTGATCCGCCCGCTGGCCATCGCGCTCCTCGCTGCTTCGTCGCTCGTCGTCCTGCCGTGGTCGGCGCCGCAACCTGCCGTCGCGGCTGTGCTCAGCGAGCAGTGGAAGCTCGATGTGCGGCCCAAGGGTCTTCGCCTGTGGGTCGATCCTCAGGATGGCAAGGGCTATTGGTACTTCGTCTACGACGTGGTGAACCAGACCAAGCAGTCGCTGCTCTGGTCGCCCAAGATCCAGCTGCTCGACGGCGAGGGGCGCCTCATGCGTGGAGGCAACGACGTTCCGCCACAGGTGCGCAAGGCCATCTGTGCGTCTATGGCCGAGGAAGGCGTCGAGGACCAGTTTGCGGTGATGGATGACCTGCTCCCCGGCGAGGACAACGGCCGCACCGGCATGGTCGCTTGGCTTGCTGAGGGCACTGATGGCACCGAACTGACCGTGTTCATTGCCGGCGCCTCGAGCGAGACGGAGCAGAAGGTGCACCCCAAGACGGGTGAGAAGGTCACCTTGCGGGAAAACCTGCAGCTGGACTACGCCGTTCCCGGTGACCCGAAGGGACGCCGCTCGGAGCCCGCGATCCTCAAGAATCGCGAATGGGTCATGCGCTGAGGTGCATCGGCTCCGCGGTCGTGGCCTGGGGTCATCGATCGGTCCCCAACGGCCCTGATAATCCCTGGCGGCCATCGAGGTTGGCGCTTCCCAAGAGCCTCGGTTGCCCCTACACTTCCCGACTCGCTCTCGAAAGGACTTTTCGTCATGGCACACAAGAAGGGCCAGGGCTCGACCCAAAACGGCCGCGACTCGAATCCGCAGTTCCTCGGCATCAAGCTCTACGGCGGCCAGGACGCGAAGGCTGGTTCCATCATCGTCCGCCAGCGCGGCACGAAGTGGAAGGCCGGCTTCATGACCTACCTGTCGGCCGATGACTCGGTCATGGCCAAGGTGCCTGGCACCGTGCGGTTCCGCGGCCGGATGGTCGACGTGATCCCCGCCGACCCCAGCCTGCCCCGGCTGGCCATGGACACCAAGTGAATCGAACTCATCGTGACGGGCGCAGCCACCACGCTGCGCCCGTTTCGTTTTTGCGCATGGCGGTCACGCCGTGCGGACCGATCGATCGCGCGGTGCCTGCGAGCACGCGCGCCAAGGAGCGCTGAACGATGTTCGTCGATCGTGCTGTCATCCATGTGCGCAGCGGCAAGGGCGGCAACGGCTGCGCGCACCTGTTGCAGCTCAAGGGCAATCCCAAGGGCGGCCCCGACGGTGGTGACGGAGGCAAGGGCGGCGACGTGGTCGTGGTGGGCGATCCGCACTTGGACACACTGGTCGAGTTCGCTTACAAGCCTCACTGGTTCGCGACCGACGGCGAGAACGGCCAGAAGAAGAAGTGCCATGGCTGTGACGGCGCCGACATCGAGATCCGCCTGCCGCTCGGCGCGCAGATCATCGATCCGGAGTCGGGCGACATCGTGGCCGAGATCCTCGAGCCTGGTCAGCGCGTGGTGATCGCTGCCGGCGGCCGTGGTGGCCTCGGCAACGATCACTTCAAGAGCGCGGTGCACCAGACGCCGCTCGAGCGCACGCTCGGCGAGCCGTCGGTCGAGAAGACCTACGACATCGAGCTCAAGCTCATCGCCGATGTTGGTTTCGTGGGCTTGCCCAATGCGGGCAAGAGCACGCTGCTCAAGGCGAGCACGCGCGCGAATCCCAAGGTGGCGGACTATCCGTTCACCACGCTCGGCCCGCAACTGGGGATCCTCGATCTCGGTGATGAGCGGCGGCTCGTGCTCGCCGACCTGCCGGGCTTGATTGAGGGCGCGGCGGAGGGCGCGGGCCTTGGCCATGACTTCCTGCGGCATGTCGAGCGCACCCGGTGCATCCTGCACGTGGTCGATGCGCTGCCGGTCGATGGCAGCGATCCGGTGGAGTCCTACCGAACGATCCGCCGGGAACTCGCGGAGTTCAGCGATGAGCTGGCGCGCAAGCCCGAACTCGTGGTGCTCAACAAGATCGACCTGCTGCCTGCCGAGGATCGAGCGGAGCTCCTGGCCGATGTGCTCGAGCGATTCGCCAAGCGCGGCGTGAAGCCGATGATGATGAGTGGTGCGACGGGCGAGGGCGTCCGCGAGGTGATGCTGTCGGTCTGGCGCATGGCCGAGTCGGCGCGCGCGCGAGGGTGAGGTCACTCCGCGGGCCGCGGCACCACGGTGCCCGGCGCACTCAGCGCGCGCACGAATCGATGCGCGCGCAGCAGCCGAACCGCACGGTGGATGTCGGTGGCGAGCGGAGCGATGAACTGCATCGACTCGTTCGTGATCGGATGGCGGAAGGCGAGCATCGTCGCGTGCAGGGCCTGGCGGCAGAGGAACGGCTCGGTGCCCGTGCCACCGAAGTCAGCCTCGCTTGAGTGCTTGCCGCCGTACAGATCATCGCCCACGATCGGATAGCCGATGTGCGAGAGGTGCACGCGGATCTGGTGGGTGCGCCCGGTGAGCAACTCGAGCTCCACGAGCGACGCGTCCTCGTACTCCTCGATCACGCGGTAGACCGTCCGTGACGGCTTGCCGGTCTCGTCGTGACGGACGGCGTACTTCTCCTTGATCGACGGGTGCTTGCCGAGCGGGAGGTCGATGAGGTCGGCCTCGGGCTCCATGCGACCGTGCACCAGGGCCAGATAGCGCTTGCCGGTCTGGCGGTGCTCGAACTGCTTGGCGAGGCGCCAGTGCGCGGTGTCGCTCTTGGCCACGACCATCACGCCGCTGGTGAGCTTGTCGAGCCGATGGACCACGCCGGGGCGCGCGATGTCCTTGCCCACGCTGGAGAGCTGCCCACCCGAACGGTGGCGGAAGTGCCAGGCCCGAGCATTGATGAGCGTGCCGGGCTTGTGGCTGC
>JASGCG010000166.1 GCA_030054235.1 Bacteroidia bacterium | reverse complement strand
GTTGGACTCCATGCATCATGAGCGCATCAACCTCGGGACGGGCGTGGGCGCTTCGGTGCTCGATGTGGTTCACGCCTTCGAGCGGGTGAACGGTGTGAAGGTGCCGTACGCCATCCGACCACGCCGCACCGGCGACGCGGCCGCCGCGTATGCCGACCCATCGCTGGCCGAGCGGCGTCTGGGCTGGCGCGCGCAGCTGGGCCTTGATGACATGGTCCGTGATGCGTGGGCGTATTCCCAGCGCCAGGGCTGATAGATTCTTGACCCCGCGACCTTCCGACAAGGACCAACCATGACCACCACGAAGCTCCTCATCGCCTCTGCCATCCTGCTCGCTCCGTTCGCCGTGCCTGGCTGCTCGACCGCTCCCACGAGCGAGAGCGCGCGCACCGTGCAATCGGCGGACGTCGATGCCTTCCTCACGCGAGTGAAGGAGGAAGACCCCTCGATGAAGAAGTTCTTCGAGAGCTGCGAGGCCTTCGCGGCATTCCCCGACATCGGCAAGGGCGGCTTCATCCTTGGTGGGGCCTACGGCAAGGGCCAGCTGCGTTCGAAGTCGGGCAAGCTCATGGGCTATTGCGATGTCAGCCAGGGCTCGATCGGCGCGCAGATCGGCGGGCAGAGCTTCGGCGAAATCGTCTTCTTCCAGACCAAGGAAGCGATGCAGGAGTTCAAGGGCGGCCAGTTCGCGCTTGCTGCGCAGGCCTCGGCCGTCGCGGTGAAGGCCGGTGCCGGTGCGAGCGCCGACTACCAGGGCGGCGTCGCCGTGTTCGTCGTCAACCCGGTCGGGCTCATGCTCGAAGCCTCGGTCGGCGGGCAGCAGTTCAGCTTCCGCGCCGCTTCGGATGTCGAGTGAGCCAGCCGGCTGCGTCCATCGTCCGCATCGCGCGCGCCTTGTCGCGCGAGCTTGAGGCTTTGCATCCGCCGTCGTCGCTCGCCTTCACGTACGACCCCATCGAGTACGCGTGGTCGGCGCACCGCGCGTACTGCCTCATGGCGCGTGCGCGTCCGCGGGCGCTCTTCGTGGGCATGAATCCCGGCCCCTTCGGGATGGTGCAGACGGGCGTGCCGTTCGGCGAAGTCGGGGCGGTGCAGGGATTCCTCGGCATCGACGAGCGGATCACGCCGCCCGCGCACCAGCATCCTCGCCGGCCCATCGAGGGATTCGCCTGCAGCCGGAGCGAGGTCAGCGGCCGGCGCTTCTGGGGCTTGATGCGTGATGCCTTCGGGACGCGCGCGACGTTCTTCCAGAGCGCGTTCGTGTGGAACTGGTGTCCGCTCGCGTTTCTCTCGTCCAGCGGCGCGAATGTCACTCCTGACAAGTTGCCGGCCTCGGTGCGAGGCGCGATCGAGGCTGCATGCGATTGTGCGCTCGTTCGCATCGTGCGGGCGTTGGAGCCTCGCATGGTGATTGGCGTCGGAGGCTTCGCTCGCGACCGAGCCATCGGCGCACTGCCGGCGGGCACTGCGGTGCACACGGTGCTTCATCCGAGCCCGGCGAGCCCCGCCGCCAATCGTGGCTGGGAGCGGCAGGCCCGCGCCCAACTGGTGGCATGCGGCTTCCTTGACCCAGCGTCGTGATGCGGGGCCGTGTGGGCGCAGGAGCCGGGCCGATCAGGTCGTGCGTTCACGGATCGACGTGATCCCGCGAGCCATGCGATCGAGGCCCTCACGCAGGATGCCCTCGCTCGTCGCGAAGCACACGCGCAGGTGACCCGCCGCGCCCTCGCCGAACCAGCGCGGGCTTCCGGGGACCACGGCCACGCCATGCTCGCGCCGGAGGCGATCGACCAGGTCCTCGATCGTGTTCGGTGGATCGCTGACCTTGGCGAAGGCGACGTAGGTGGCGTCAGGGGACTGCACGTGCACGCCGGGCATGGCGTTGAGGGCCTCGACCGCCTGGTCGCGTCGTGCGCGCAGGTGGTTGAGGAACGCCCCGAGCCACGGCAACGCGTGGTCGTACGCAGCAGCCGCGCCAACCTGGCTGACCGTCGCTGCACCATCGACCGTCGAAGGATGTTCGCTCGCACCGAGCATGCGTGCGCTCACGGCGGCATCGCGCACCGCCACATAGCCGATGCGCAGCCCGGCGAGCCCGAATGACTTGGAGAAGCCGTGCACCACCACGGTGCGCGCGGCGATCGGCTCATCGAGCGACAGCATGCTCGTGAAGCCCATCGGCGGGTAGACGATCTCGCTCCAGATCTCGTCGCTCAGGATCCCGAGACCGTGGCGCTCGGCCAGCCGGCCGATGGCCGTGAGTTCCTCGCGCGTGAAGCAGCGGCCCAGCGGATTGTGGGGATTGCAAAGGCCGATCATTCGCGTCCGCGGCGTGATGAGCGACTCGAGCCGATCGAGGTCGAGCGCGCCGGTTCGGTGGACGGACCACCGCACCGGAACACCGCCTGCGGATCGCACGGTGTGGGCGAACAGGAAATCGACCGGATCCATCACGATCGCCTCGTCGCCCGGCGTGAGCCACTGTCGCGCGACCATCGCCAGTCCAGCCGCAGCGCTGTTCACCGCGATCACGCCGGACGCATCGACCGGGGCGCCGCGCTTCGTGCGCAGGTAGTTCGCCACGCTCTCGCGGAAGATCGGCAAGCCCTGCGCAGGACCGTAGGAGAGCACGCCATCCTGGACGTAGCGCACGATCGCTTCGCGAATCGCTGGCGCAGTCGGGAAATCCGGGTCCGCCGCGGTGAGGGGAATGACGTCCTGCGGCTGCTCGGCCCAACGCAGGTTGAAGGCCCGCTGACGCAGGAGGTCGAGGCGGACGTCTGTGTCGGAGAAGGAGCTCATGTCAAGAGCGGCAAGGGGACGGCGCCATCGATCGGCTCGACGAAGCGTCGGGCGATCGCCCGGCCGCCCTCGACGTACTGCACCATGAGTGGATGACGCACGGCGTTGAACGATCGCATCGCGAGCGCGACGTCGCCCTGGCTTCGGCATCGTGCGATCAGGTCCGCGAGCAGCACGGCATCCTCGAGCGCACTGTTGGCGCCTTGGCTCGTGAAGGGCAGCAGGGGGTGCGCGGCATCACCGATGAGGGCCACGTTGCCGCGGACCATCGAGGGCGGCGGGTCCATGTCCACCGTATGCCAGACGTGCGGCGTGGCAGGATCGGTGGCCTCGATCGCGGCTTGAACGTCCGCGGGAAAGCCCACCAAGTGTTCGCGGAAGAAGTCCATGGCCTGGCCGAGCGCCGGCGACTGGAACCGCTGCGCATCGAACTGCACGAACCAGATCACGCGACCGCGCCCCGCAGGAACGAGTCCCACGGCGAGTCCGCCGCCGGGGTGCATCACCTTGCGGAAGGTCGTGCCCAGCTCGGCGGCGAGCGTTGGTGCGCTGACCGACGAGACGATTTCCTTGACGCGCCCGGCCTGCCAGGCATGGCTGGGCGCCACGCATTCACGGCAGCGCGAGCGCACGCCGTCTGAACCGACGAACGCGCTCGCCTCGAACGCGGAGCCATCGTCGAAGCGAGCCGCGACCGCGCGCTGGCCATCCCAGTCGAAGCCCGTGAAGTCACGACCAAGCTCGACCACGCCCGATGGAAGCCCGTGCATGATCGACGACAGCAGGTCGAAGCGGCTCACGGCCACGGCCCCATCGAGCGACTCGTCCTTGAGCACGGAGCCATCGACGGCACGGATGACCGCGCGATCGAGCGACTGCCCGAGGTCACGCGGATCGAATTCGATTCCCAAGCCGCGCAGGGCAAGCCAGCCGTTGGCCAGGAGAATGAAGCCGAAGCCTCGCTCGCCGTACGCCTCCGAGCGCTCGAAGAGCGTGACGGGCATGCCGCGGTGGGCCAGCCCACGGGCAAGGCCCAGTCCGGCGACGCCGCCGCCGATGATCGCGGTGTTCAACTGCATGGATGCCGAGTCTAGTCATCGCGTGGGGGTCCACCGATTGCATCGATGACGCTCATGGTCCCGTCGACCGTCCCTAGCGCTCCCGGTACCATGATTCCATGCGGCTCCTGCCAAGGAATCCCGTCACCCCCGCGCTCGCCTGCGTGGGCGGCTTCCTGCTCACCGGATCGGCGCTCGCGGCGCTGCTCGCCATCGCCAGCGGTGCAGGGGTGAGCTTTGCAGAACTGCCGATCGCGCGCGTCGCGGGCTTCATCGGCAACACGCTGCTCTGGCTCGGCATCGCACGCGCCTGGTCGGAACGCCGCCCGGACTGAAGTGCCTGTCGCTGCTCGCGGGCATCCACGACCGCATCGCAGGGGGACGGCACCAAGAAACAGGCGCGCAGAGATCCCGAGGACCGTCTGCGCGCCTTGTTGGTCACAGGCTCAGGCTGCTGACGCGGCCCGTACCGGCGTTCATTCCGGACAGACGCCCCAGTTGCTCAGGAGAATGCCCAGGTCGGCGCCGCCGACCGCGCCATCGCCATCGATGTCGCCAAGGCACGACGAGGGCGGCGGGGGGAGCATGGAGGAGTCAATGGTGAGGAAACGCATCGATCCCGGAGCCCCGAGCGAACTCTCGATCGTCTGCGCCACGACGCCGTTGTA
>JASGCG010000165.1 GCA_030054235.1 Bacteroidia bacterium | reverse complement strand
GGCTCCACAGGCGATCCGATGACAGCGGGATGGCTCCGAGTGCCGAGCCATCCAGCACGGACCAGAGCCGGATCGAACCGTCAGACGATGCCGTCGCGCAGCGTTGGGCATCGAGCCCGGTGACACCCCAGATCAGCGACTGGTGACCGAGTGCCCTCCACAGCCTTGCGCCTGTGCGGGGATCGAATGCCGAGAGCGCGCGGCCGCCGACCAATGCCACGCCGCCATCGTCGGACCATCCAACGGAGACGGCGCGTTCGCCCAGCTCGCCAAGACGCGTGATTGTGCGCGCAGCAACATTCACCACGATCGAACCGCCCTCTGCGCCGAGCAGCGCGACATGAGGATCGGCAGGACACGGCGCAACATCACGGACCAAGCCGATGCCCAGCGGCACCAACCACGACGGCGCTTCGGCGCCGGGCTCGTACACGGAGAGTTCCTCGCCTGCACACACGAGGTGGCCGGATCGGGTCTGCGCCACCTCGCCTTGGTTGCACGCAGCATTGCCTGCGGACAGCGGGAGCTCCACCCCCACTCCAGAAGCGAGCTCCCGCCAACCGACATCGCCTTGCTGCGTGCACACCAAGACGCGGGAGCGATCATCCGACAGGGCCAAGCCGCCAACCTCTGCCGATTGCAGATCGAGCGTCCACCCGAACTGACCATCGATCCACTGCACGACAGCCGTCGGTGCCGTGGGCGATGCAGCACGCTCGAACATCCCAACCCCGATCCCATCCACGACGATCCAATCGAGGCATGGCTTGGGGACCATGCCATCCTGCCCAACCCGAAGCATGCGCTGCACGGTGTCACGCTCAAGCGTGGGCGGCTCGTCCTGCAGCGATGCCAGGCACTGTTCGATCACCAAGCGATCGGCATCGAGGATGGCACGCGACGCCACGGCCAGGCGCGCCAAGCGTGCCTCATGCCGGGCCTTTGTCGCCTGACCCACCGCGATGATCGAGAGCGCGAGCAGGGACCCGATGACGCCGATCCCGACGGACACCGGCACCCGGTTGCGCCAGAGCGCGCGACGCACGCGCTCGAGTTGCCCCTGCTCGGCCACGAGGACCGGCTCGCCACGCACGTGACGCCGCAAGTCATCCGCGAACTGCGCAGCGGTCTGGTAGCGATCGGCAGGATCGTGCGCGGTGGCACGGCGGATGATGCGCTCGAGCTCGGTGCGCTGCAGGCCCGACAGGCCAGGCAGGTGCACAACCACGGCTCGGCTCGCGACCTGCAGCTGCTGCGCGATGGTCGCGCCGGACAACCGCCGCAGCGGCTCGGCGGCGATGAGTTCGTAGAGCATCGCACCAAGCGCGAAGAGATCACACCGCACATCAGGCAGGCGTGCTGGATCGAGCGCCTCGGGCGCGACGTAGCGCATCGTGCCCTCCAGACGCGATCCGAGCAGCACGTTCGTGACCGCCGGCGACTGCTCCGACAGGCCGGCGATCCCGAAGTCGATCACGACCGGCCGGTCGTTCGCATCGACCAGCACGTTGTCGGGCTTGAGGTCCCGATGGATCACGCCACGACCATGCGCGTGCTGCACGGCTTCGGCCACGGTGGCCAGCGCCGCCACGCGGTCCTCGATCGTGCGCGCTGTCGACGTGGCCCACTCGGTCAGCGTGCGTGCGTCCCGCACAAGCTCCATGGCGATCCAGAACCACCGGCGTCCGTCGATCGCCGTCACATCGGTCCGGTAGAGGCGGGCGATGCCGGGGTGCTCGAGCTGGGCGAGCAGCCGTGCCTCAGCTGGGCGGAGCGGGCGGTCCTCGGCGCGCCAGATCGCCGGCATGACCTTCAGCGCAACGTGCCGGCCCACGCCCTGCTCCACGGCCTCGAACACGCGGCCCAGGCCACCCTCGCCTAGCGGGCGCACGATGGTGAACTCGCCCAGCACCGTGCCCGGGCCAAGCCCATCTCGCGATGCGCCCGCGCTCGCCTCGAGCGGCTGCATGGCATCGTTCAGGCCCAAGAGCGCGCGAGCCTCCGCAACGATGGCCGGTGCGAATCGCGCGCGGGCCTCGGCCTCGTGGCCCTCGCACAGCAGCTCGAAGCAGGCATGGACCTCGATCAGGCCGGTGGGATCGGTCGACTCGGGGTCCATGGGCCAAACAGTGTAATTCTCTGCCCTCAATCACCGATCATGCGCTTGATGAGGTCAGATCCGATGTCCGCCGACGAACCAATCCAACCCGCCGATTCGGCGTTTCCCAGTCCGTCCGAACGGCATCGGATCATCGATGGCCTGCTGCAGCGGCGGCAGCGCGGTGACCTATCGGCCCTGCGTGAGCTGTGGGACCAGATCTATGCCGAAGTCCATCGCATGGCGCGGCATCGCCTGCGATCCGAGGGCGCAAACCGTCCGATCGACACGACCGTGCTCGTCCACGAGCTGTATCTGAAGGCTAGTGACGTGGCGTTCGAGAATCGGGCGCACCTCTTCGGCTCGCTCGTGCGCATGATGGGGCAGGTCATCATCGATGCCGGTCGACGCGCACAGCTTGAGCGGCGTGCGGGCACCACCGCCAGTGGCGGCGGCATCCAGCTCGATCTCGTGCAGCTTGGGTTTGAACGCACGGCCTCCCCTGATCTGGGCGCGTCCATCATCGATGCCCTCGATCGGCTCGATGCGCTCGCGCCGCGTGCAGCGAGCGTGGCATGGTTGCGCTTCGTCGGTGGGCTGGAGCTTGACGAGGCCGCAACGTGCCTCGGCGTCTCGCGGCGCACGGTCGTCAACGATTGGATGTTCGCTCGCGCCTGGCTCCATCGCGAACTCTCGGCGCAGTGGCCTGACCTTCTACCCCATGATCCACAGGTGGCACCATGACCGCACACGGCTCGGCGTCGCAACCCTTCTTCGATCCTGAGCTCGGTGCCCCAGCCTGGCGCGACTTCGGTGGCGTGCCAGCCGCAACGTGGGTGCGCGTGCAGCAGTGCTTCATTGCGCTGCGGGGCACGCCACGTGATGGCTGGCACGGCGCGATCGAACAGTGGCTCGGCCAAGATCGGCGTGCCGGTTACGAGGTCTTGAGCCTGCTGATCGCCGACGAAGCCACCAGATCGGTCACGCCCGACCGACCCGAGTGAAGATTTCTTGCCCTAGGTCAAGGAGCCGTCCGCTTGACTCTTCGTGGCGGCCTTCCGGGGGGCGCCGGTGCGAGCCGGCGCTCACGGCTGCCGCGGTCCATCCGCAGCGATGCGGAACACGCGCATCCGGGCATGCACGCGGCCAGCGGTGGCCAGCGCGTCGTCACCCGCGCCGAGGTAGAGATCGATCCGGCCTGCACCCGTGATCGCGCCACCGCAATCGGCGGCGTAGACGATGCGCGGCGCTGGGAGGTCGGCAGCCAGGCCCGACTGCTCAGGCTCCGGCACCAGCAGCAGCAGGCTCCCGATCGGGATCACGCGCGCATCGACTGCAACCGCTTGGCCGGCGATCAACGTAAGCCCAAAGGGTGATTGAGGCCAGCGTTCGCAGGGCACCTCGCGCCACCAGACAAACCGCTCGTTGCGCTCGCAGGCTGCCCGCACGACGTTCGGCGCGCGCTGCCACAGCGCACGCAGGCCATCCAACGAGGCCGCTCGCGGATCGAGCGCACCATCGGCCACGAGCAACTTCGCCAGGCTGGAGTACTCCCGCTCGTTGGTGCCGTCATGGACGAGGCAGCGCATCGATCCGTCGGCACGCTCGAGCTGCACACTGCCATTGACGGCTGCGAGGTACACGCTGAACTCATCAGGACCGTGCGCGATCACCGGATGCGCAGCCGGATCCTTCGCCGCTGCCGCCAGCCACTGCGCCCGCGTCGGACCCTCGCCACCCGCCGGCAGCCACGTGGGCCGGGCGAAGAACGCCGTCCGTGCATCGCCGCTGGCCGACTCGCGCAGGCGCGGCGAGGCATACGCCGTCACCAGCGCGGGCTCGGCATCGACTGGATGCAGCGAGAGTCTGGAACGCGCCGCTTCGGTGCCACCCACAAGCGCATGAAGCACCTCGATCGTGGGGACCGACGGAGCTCGTGAACCAGCGAGGGATCCCGCAGCCGGCGAAGGCTGCTCACCGTCCATGAGCCATGGCTCGAGCGTTCGACGCAGGCGATGGAGCGAGGTGCGGTCACTGGTGGCGGCAGCCAGCGCCGTGTGGGGATCGGGCTCCACAGCCGCCGGTCCGCCCCACGGCATCCGAACGAGCTCGCGATCAAGGAAGACCGCCCCGTCCTTGTCGACGAACTTCACGCTGAGTGCCGCAGCACCTCCATCGAGCCGCGCTGTGAGCAACGCCATCATGTTCGGATGCGGGAAGTGCTCCTTCACCCAGTCGCTGCGCGACCAGAGACTCGAATCGTGCACACCAGCATGCATGGGGCTCGACACGATCTCCCACAGGTCGCGCCCGGCCGTCGACGCCGTCGGGTGCAGCAGCAGGCGGCTCGTGTGCACATCGCCACTCACGAGCACCACGCCGCCGGGCACATCACGCACGAGCCGCATCAGCCGCGCGTACTCCTCCGGGTACATGCC
>JASGCG010000164.1 GCA_030054235.1 Bacteroidia bacterium | reverse complement strand
CCGCGGCTTCCTGCAATGGAAGCCGTTCGACCATCCAACCCTGGGCAAGGTCGAGATCGGCGGCTGGGCGCCGGGCTTCCGCACCGAGCCGCCGAGTGCCATGCTGCCCGAACTCATCACCAAGCACGCGGGCTTCGTCGCTGCGCTCGCGGGTGAATCCGCGCGCGTGCGCGTGGAGCGCGTGAAGGCGCGCGAGATTGCACCGGGCATCACGGAGATCACGGTCGACCTCGTCAATGATGGCCGCATGCCGATGACGACCTCGATGGCCCGCACCAACGATGCCGTGCCGCCGCTGCGCCTGCGCGCCAAGGTGGGCATCGATGCCTTGCTCTCTGGCGACGTCGAACGCCGCATCGAGCGGCTCGACCCCGGCTCGCGCGCGAGCGTCTCGTGGACGGTGCGGCGCGCCCCGAAGTCCCACGTCGAGATCGGTGTGCACTACCCGAACGGACGCTTCGACCGGGTCATGGTGGATGATGATGCGCTGCTCTACGGCGGTCGCGTGCTCGAAGGAGGCTGGGAATGGTGATGGCTCCGATGATCGTGATCGCAGCGGCGGCGTTCGCGCCGCAAGATGCCCTGCCGAGCAAGTCAGGCATCGCGTGGAACCGCTACCGCGACTACGACGAGCTGCTCGACGCTGTGCGGCAGATCGCCGCACGTTCGCCGGACCTCGTGCGCATCGAGGAGATCGGCAAGAGCGCCCTCGGCCGGCCGATGGTCGTGGCGATCGTCAACAACCCGGCGACCGGCCCCGAAGCCTCGAAGCCCGCGATGTGGATCGACGGCAACATCCACGGCAACGAAGTGCAGGCCGGCGAGGTCGTGGGCTACACGCTCGATGCGCTCTGCAACGCGCACGGCCGGGTGCCGGAGCTCACGGAACTCATCGACCGCTCGGTCTTCTACCTCTGCCCGAGCGTGAATCCCGATGGCCGCGATGAGTGGTTCAGCAAGGCCCACACGCCGCACTCCAACCGCACCGGGCTGCAGCCGTTCGACAACGATCGCGACGGCGAACTCGACGAGGATGGCCCGGATGACCTTGACGGCGACGGGTCGATCGGCCAGATGTGGCGCAAGGATCCCAACGGCACGCACCGCCGCGATCCGCGCGACCCGCGGCGATTCACGCCAGTGTCGCGCGAACCCAAGCCCGATGGCACCGTCGAACGCGGCGACTGGAGCTTCGCCGGCGAGGAAGGGATCGACAACGACGGCGATGGCCGCGTGAACGAGGATGGCCAGGGCGGCTACGACATGAATCGCAACTGGCCGAGCGATTGGCAGCCCGACCACGTGCAGCGCGGCGCCGGCCCGTGGCCGCTCTCCTACCCGGAAACGCGCTGCGTGGCGGAGTTCATCCTGGCTCGCCCGAACATCGCCGCGGTGCAGAGCTACCACAACGCCGGCGGCATGATCCTGCGCGGCCCGGGCGCGCAATACAACGAGTCGGCCTACCCAGCGAGCGATCGCGCGGCCTACGACGCGATCGCCGCCGCAGGCGCGCAGATGCTCCCTGCCTACCGGCCAATGGTGATCTACAAGGATCTCTACACCGTGCACGGTGGCTTCGTGAACTGGACCGCCGAGGGCCTGGGCATCGTCTCGTTCACCAACGAGCTCTGGAGCGACCAGCGCATCATGCAGAACGGGCAGGACCCCAACGAGGAGCAGCGGGCGCGGTGGCGCGACGATGTCCTCTTCGGGCGCACCTTCAAGGACTGGACCGAAGTGCAGCATCCGACGCTCGGCACCATCCTGGTGGGCGGGCAGAACAAGTGGTCCAGCCGCGTGACGCCGCACTTCATGCTTGAGGAGGAGTGCCACCGCAACTTCGCGTTCACGACCTTCCATGCGAGCCAGATGCCGCTCCTGCGGGCTGGCCACACGCGCGTTCGATCGCTCGGCGAAGGCGTGTGGGAGGTCTCGGTCGAGGTCTGCAACGATCGACGCATCCCCACGCGCACCGGTCGTGCGGCAGATCGCGGCATCGCGCGGCCTGATCTCCTTTCGATCGGGCTCACCGACGCTGCCGGCGTGGTCGCCGCGGGCGGGGTGGCCGAGGGAGGCGTGCTCGATCGCACCTTCACGCCGGTCAAGGCGGAGCCGAGCCGGCTGCGGGTCGAACGCGGCATTCCAGGCCTCGGGTCGACGGTCTTCCGGTTCATCGTGCGCGCAAGCGCAGGATCGACGGCACGGCTTCGCTACGAGAGCCAGAAGGCATCGCCGCTGGAACTCGAGGTCATGCTGCAGGACACCGTCGCGCCGTGACCGTGCCGGCCGAAGCGAATGTGTGCATCGTCGGCGCCGGGGCCGCGGGCCTGATGGCTGCCGTCGCCGCCGGGCGATCGCTCAAGGCGACCGGTGCTTCCGGCACGATCGTCGCGCTCGATGGTGCGAAGACGCTCGGCGCCAAGATCCTGGTCGCCGGTGGCGGCCGCTGCAACGTCACGCATTGGCGGGTCACGGAGTCGGAGTACGCGGTCAACCGCCCCGCCGTGCGCAGCGTGCTGAGGCGCTTCGGTGCGGATGAGACGGTGCACTTCTTCGACCAGCTCGGGGTCGAGCTCAAGCGCGAGGAGACCGGAAAGCTCTTTCCCGTCACCGACAGCGCGCGCACGGTGCTCAACGCGCTGCTGCGGGCAGTCCAGGATGCAGGTGCATCGATCGTGCACCCTGCCCGCGTCACGGGCGTGAGCCGCAGCGAGCAGGGCTTCACGGTCACGGGAGCGTGGGGATCGATGCGTGCCGCGCGCGTGATCCTGGCCACCGGCGGCATGGCGCTGCCGCGCAGCGGATCGGATGGAGCCGGCTACGAGTTCGCGCGGACGCTGGGCCACTCGCTCACACCAGCGATCAGGCCTGCGCTGGTCCCGCTCACGCTGCCGAGCGGGCACTGGATCACCGAACTCAGTGGGCTCACCATCCATGCCGAGCTCGTGCTGCGCGGCCCGACGGGCAAGCGCCTCGTGCACTTCGCCAACAGCACGCTCTGCACGCACTTCGGCCTCAGCGGTCCAAGCGTGCTCGACATCAGCCGCTACCTCCTCGATGCGCGCGATCGCGAACCGGGCACCACGCTCATCCTGAATTGGATGCCGGGCGAATCGGCGGACGCAGCAGATGCGTGGCTGCTGGCCGCCAAGGGTCGAGGCCTGCTCACCGTGCTGCGCGAACGGTTGCCGGAGCGGCTTGCCCGCGCGATCCTCGTGCAGGCCCGTCTCGCCCCCGATGCCACGGTGCAGCAGACCCCGCGCGAGGCTCGTCGGACCCTCGTCGAGCTGCTCGTCGCCACGAGCCTGCCGATCGAGGGCGACCGTGGATTCACGCACGCGGAAGTCACGGCCGGAGGCGTGCCGATCGAGGAAGTCGACCTCGGGTCGATGGAGAGCCTCGCCTGTCCGGGACTCTCGCTCTGCGGCGAGGTCCTCGACGTGGATGGTCGCATCGGCGGCTTCAACTTCCAGTGGGCCTGGGCCACCGGATGGATCGCGGGCCAAGCCGCGGCGCGGGCGATCGCGGCGATCCCCCAGCCCACGGCCTGACGTTCAGAGCGCCGCGGCGAGCAGCGTGCGGAATCGCTCGCGTGCCTCGTGGACTGCAGCACCATCGGCGGCGATCGATGGATCGCGCATGCACGCGCGGTACCCATCGGCGAGCCCCCACGCGGCCAGGTCGTCGCGATCCGCGCGGCGCGGCACGAGATGCATGTGCAGGTGGCGCGCACTCTCGCCGAAGGCGATCGAATAGACCCGATCGACGCCCAGCGCCCGCTTCATGCACGCAGCGATGCGCGCATGCAGCACGCCGAAGCGCGCCGCATCCTCGTCACTGAGATCGGCGACGCCGCCGACATGATCCACCGCATCCAGCCGCAGCCAGCCCGCGAGCGGACTCGGCTCAGGATGATGGAGCACGAGGAAGCGACCATCGGTCCACAGCATGTGCCCTGCCGCTCGCGCCGCAGCGTGCTGCTCGCAGACCGCGCAGTTCACTTGGTCCCCTTGGGACCGCCGCCCTCGAGGTACTTCTCGCGGATCGCTTCCTCAAGATCGACGCCCGCGATGTTGGCCAGCGTGCACATCCACGCCAGGCAGTCGGCGAACTCCTCGCGCAGGTTCGCAGGGTCCGGCTCGCCGCGCTCGAGCTTGCCGAGGGCATGGGCGAGCTCGCCGAACTCCTCGGCGAACCACAGGAAGGTCTTGCCCGCGCCGCGCGCACTGTCCGTGGCGTAGTAGCGGTCGTGGATCAGCTTCTGGAACTCGGCGATGCGCATCCGCGGACTCTACGCGGCGCTGTTCGCGGTCGTCGTTGCGCTCCCTCGCGATCGTGCGCTCGTCCGTTCGCTTCCTCGGGTCCCTGCCGCGCGAAGGCGCGACGTTGCAAGTTCTGCAATCTTGACCCCCGAAAGTGACTTCGGAGTGATGTCAACGAGGAGTGTTCTGCAGGGTGACGTACGCGGTGCGTGCCAGCGCTCGTCCTTCCACGACCTCGGGTCGCGAGCTGCGCGGACGCGCGCGCTGCACCCGGCTCCGCGCGCG
>JASGCG010000163.1 GCA_030054235.1 Bacteroidia bacterium | reverse complement strand
TCGCCTCGCTCTGGCTGGTGGTCGACTTCCGCGTCATCGACGATGCCGTGCAGGGTGGAGCTCCCCGCGAGGCGGAGTGGTACCTGGCCTTCGGCCTCGTGGTCACGCTCGTCTGGGTCTACATCGAGGCCCTCAAGCTGGCGTTCCGGCTCGCCGCGATGTTCGGCGGCAAGCGAGACTGACGATAATCCGGCACGAACCGGGGTGAATCCCCGGCGATCCGTCCAGCGAATCCACGCACGTGAACCCTGCAAGCCGACAGGCTGCCGAGACCATCGATGGCGTGTCCCGTGCCATCGCGGGCTGGGCCGCGGCACGTCTGCTCGAGCGCGTACCGGGCATCCAGGCGCGGTACGGCCCCGACGCGGAGCGGCTCTGGAAGGCGGAAATGCTTCAGCGGCTGGGTCACTTGGCGGTTGCCGTCGCATTCGAGCGCGTCGAGCTGCTGGTGGAACAGGTGCAGTGGTCGCGCGTGGCGTTCTCATCACGCCAAGTGCACGACACCGACGTCGTCGAGAGCATGCATGCCCTGCGCGATGTGCTGGCCGAGCAATTGCCCAAGCAGGCGATGGTGGCGTGCCGGGTGGTCGACCAGGCCCTCGAGCGCGTTGCCGGCAGCGCCGTTCCGCAGCCGAGCTCGCTGCTCAATGCCACAGGTGGCGATTCGACCGCCGCGCGGCTCTATCTGCTGCATCTCCTTGAGCGCAATCGCGACCGAGCGTGGCACGTGGTGCACGGTGCGCGCCTGTCGGGGCGCTCGCTCGCGCAGGTCTACGAACGCATCCTGGTGCCCAGCATGGCCGAGGTCGGTCGCATGTGGCACATGCAGGAGGCCTCGATCGCCGATGAGCACTTCGTAACCAACGCTACCCAGTCGATGATGGCGCAGTTGCGGATGGATGTCCCGGTCGAAGGGGAGCGCCCGTGGCGCGTCCTGGCCACGAGCGTGGGCGGCGATCATCACGACATGGGCGTGCGCATGCTTGCCGATCTCTTCGAGGTGGCCGGCTGGAAGGTCGAGTGCCTCGGTGCCAACACGCCGGCTGACGAGATCGTGGCCGTGCTCGATGCCTCGCAGACCGGTCGCCCGATCCATGTGCTTGCGCTGGGCATCGGCAGTTCCCTGTCGCTGCGTCCGCTCGCCGACACCATTGCGGCGGTCCGGGCGTCCCGCGCAGCCGATGGTGTCCGCGTCATCGTCGGTGGGCACCCGTTCCAGATCGCACCTGACCTGTGGAAGCTCGTCGGTGCCGATGCCTGCGCGCCCAGCTTCAGCGACGCCGTGCAGCAGTCCGAGCGACTGATGCTCGCCGCCGCGTCGTAAGCCGCAATCGCCCGTGCCGTCGCGCCGGGCCTACCCCGCCGATCAGCCCTCGAAGCGGGCGAACACGAGGCTCGTGTTGTGTCCGCCGAAGCCGAAGGAATTGTTGATCGCGTAGCGGATCGATCGTTCCTTGGCGTGGTTGGGCACGAAGTCGAGGTCGAACCCGTCATCGGGGCTGTGCAGGTTGATGGTCGGCGGCAGGATGCCCGACTTCACGGCCATCACCGTCGCCACGGTCTCGATGCCGCCGGCAGCACCGAGCCCGTGGCCAGTGACACCCTTGGTGCTGCTGACCGAGAGCTTCGTCGCGTGATGGCCGAAGACCTGCTTCACGGCGGCCACCTCGGCGGCGTCGCCAAGTGGCGTGCTGGTGCCGTGGGCGTTGATGTAGCCAATGGCATCGGGCGCGAGCTGCGCATCGGCCAGGGCGTTGATCATCGCGCGCTGTGCGCCGGCACCGGCGGGGTCCGGGGCCGCGATGTGGTGGGCGTCACCGCTGACGCCGTAGCCCACGAGCTCGGCGTAGATCTTTGCGCCGCGGGCCTTGGCGTGCTCGAGCTCCTCGAGCACGATCACGCCGGCGCCCTCGGAGAGGACAAAGCCGTCACGATCGCGGTCGAAGGGGCGGCTTGCCTCGGTCGGGGCATCGTTGCGGGTGCTCAACGCCTTCATGGCGGCGAAGCTGGCCATGCAGAGCTGGGTCACGGAGCCCTCGGCGCCGCCGGCGATCATGACGTCGGCGTCGCCGCGCTGGATGAAGTGGTAGGCCGCGCCGATCGCGTGGCTGCCGCTCGCGCAGGCGGTGGCCGTGGCGACGTTCGAGCCGCGAAGGCCGAATCGGATGCTGACGTGCCCTGAGCAGGAATTCAGCATCAGCTTGGGCACGGTGAACGGATTCACCATGCGGGGTCCGGACTGGGCGATCTTGTTGATGCCCTGCTCGATGGTCTCGATGCCGCCGATGCCGCTGCCGATCGCGACGCCGCGACGGTAGGGGTCACCCGCGGTGAAGTCGATGCCGCTGTCGGCCGCGGCCTCGCAGGCGGCCGTGTAGCCGAAGATGCAGTAGCGGTCCATGCGCTTGGCATCGCGCGGGTCGAGCACCTTGGTGTAGTCGAGGTTGCGCACCTCGCCCCCGAAGGTGACGGACCAGTCGCCGCTCTGGGCGAACGCCGTGACCGGTCCGATGCCGGAACGGCCGTGGATCATGGAATCCCAGGTGGCAGGGGCGGAGTGGCCGCAGTCGGTCACGGCGCCAAGGCCGGTGACCACGACGCGTCGCAGGGTCAGGGTGCGCATGGACCGGAGAACCTACACAAAAAGAACCAAGGAGGGCGACTGGACGCCCTCCTTGGGTTCGGTCGGTCGATGGCTTTGAGCCGTCGGCTGGATCAGTGCGACCGGGAGCTGGGCACCGCCCAGCTGTTTCCCAGAGGCCGCCCGCCCAGCCGTGGCCTGATCAGCCGCCGGCAGCCTTGCGCTGCTTGATGTAGTCGATGGCCAAGCCCACGGTCTGCAGCTTCTCGCTGTCGCCTTCCGGGATCTTGGTGCCGAACTCCTCCTCGAAGGCCATCAGCAGCTCGACCATGTCGAGGCTGTCGGCGTTGAGGTCGGTCATGAAGTTCGTCTCGCGCTTGATCTCGGCCTTCTCGACCTTGATCTTGTCGGCGATGATGTTGATCACCTTGGCTTCAATCTCTGCTTCGGTCAAAGGGGTGCCTCCTGCAACGGCGGAATGCCGTGGGGGCGAAGTATAGCGATGGCGCACGGACCCGTCGCGGCGGTGGGAGACCGATACACTCGAGCGGTGCGCTCCGGCGCCCAGAGGAAAGGAACCTGCCATCGAACGTCGCGTCGCCATCGTCACTGGAGCCAGCCGAGGCATCGGCAAGGCCATCGCCCTTCGACTTGCCCGTGACGGGCGCCATGTGGTCGCTGTTGCGCGCAACGCCGACGCCTTGGCTGACGTGGTGGCTGCCATCACGGCCGCGGGCGGCAGCGCCGAGGCCCGTTCCTGCGATCTCGCCGACGCTGCGGCGTTCGCACAGCTGGTCGAGGATGTCGCTTCGGCGCACGGCCGGCTCGACATCCTCGTGAACAACGCGGGGATCACCCGCGACGGGCTCATCCTCCGCATGAGCGACGAGGATTTCGACACGGTGCTCGCGGTCAACCTGCGCAGCTGCTTCGCCGGCTGCCGCGCTGCCAGCCGCCACATGCTGCGCGGCAAGTGGGGACGCATCGTGAACGTTGGTTCCGTCAGTGGCATCAGCGGAAACGCGGGACAGGCCAACTACGCGGCAGCCAAGGCTGGCGTGATCGGCCTGACCAAGACCATCGCGCAGGAACTCGGCTCCAAGGGGATCACGGCCAACGTGATCGCTCCCGGCTTCATCTCGACCGACATGACCGATGCCTTGCCGCAGATCGTCAAGGACAAGGCCATCGAGCACATCCCGGTGCGTCGCTTCGGTACCCCGGACGACATCGCCTCGGCGTGCGCGTACATCAGTTCGGACGAAGCGAGCTACGTCACCGGCCACGTGCTCGTGGTCGATGGCGGCATGACGATGTGATCGCCGCGCTCCCGCGGAGCGCCCGAACGTGACCAGCCATGAAAAGAGCCCCCATCAAGGGGGCTCTTTTCGTTCGTGACGGCCTGTCGGTTCAGTTACCCGTTGGGCTCGGACCTGTCGGGGCCGGTTCGCCACCGGGGACGATCTTGCGGCGCATCGGCGCACCGCCACCGCCCACGCCCGAGCCCATCTTGGGCGTTTCGCTGTCGCCCTCTTCCTGCATCTTCTTCTGCGGAGGAGCAATGACTTCCTCAGGCTCATCAGCACGGGCGAGGTACTTCGAGACGACGTCGAACCAGGCCTTGACCCAATCATCGCCCGACAGTTTGTCGATCATGCCGGGAAGGCACGGCTCGGCGGTAAAGGTGCCGCTCTCGTCATCGCTGGCGGTGAAGGCCCACATCGCGACCTGGTCATCGCCCGCTGAGTACGAGAACACGGCGAGCGCGCAGTCGGCGCCATCGGGGCTCTTGCCCCAGCGGCATTCGGCCTTGGTCACGTTGTCGGTGGCGCGCTTCCACGAGCCGTCATCGACCATCTCCTTGAGGATGGCCTTGTCGTCGTCGCTGAGCATCGGGTCGACCTTGGACTGCTCGCCGCGCACCACGCCATCCATGAACTTGAGCATGGCGATGCGCTCGGGGTCGGCCGGCGGCGCGAG
>JASGCG010000162.1 GCA_030054235.1 Bacteroidia bacterium | reverse complement strand
CCAGGCGGATCCCGGCGATCGCCTTCTGATAGGTGCCCTCGCGGCAGACGGCGAAGTCGTGGTTCTCCTCCTGGCCGTCCATGTGCACGCTGAAGGTCAGGTACTTGCTCGGGGTGAACCAGCCGGCCTCGAGCTTCTCCTTCAGGAGCAGCGCATTGGTGCAGAGGTAGATGTACTTGCGGCGCTTGACGAGCTCGCGCACGAGCTCGGCGATCTGCGGGTGCAGGAGCGGCTCGCCGCCGGGGATGCTCACCATGGGGGCGCCGCACTCATCGACCGCCCTCAGGCATTCCTCGACCGACAGGTCCCGCTTCAGGATGTGGGCCGGGTACTGGATCTTGCCGCAGCCGGCGCAGGCCAGGTTGCAACGGAACAGCGGCTCCAGCATGAGGACCAGGGGGTACTGCTTGCGCCCACGGAGCCGCTGGCCCAGCACGTAGGTCGCCACGGTCCACATCTGCGAGATCGGCACTGCCATTTTTGGCTCAACTCCTGTTCCAGCGTCCGAACCGGACGGGGTTTGGGATCGTAGCGACCCATCGTGGGCGCCATGATCGTTCCATCCCTGCTCTCCCCCGCCGCGGCCGGCTTCAGTGCGGTCAGCGGGCTGGACTTCGGGGTGGACCTGGCAGGGCTCCTCGGCAGCGGTGGCCTGCCGATCCCACCGCGTGGTGGCCAGGCTGGCCAGCCTCACGCTGGCGCCCCATCGAGCGGCGCGAAACGATCCCGCAAGGGCACATCCGACCGAACCGCCGCACAGAACCCTCACACGCAATGCGCGAAGGGCTTCGATCGTTCCACTAGCATGCCGCTCCCTATGGAGGCCTGGGAGTCACAGACCGACGAAGCGCTGCTCAAGGCGCACCTTGACGGTCGTGATGGCGCGTTCCGCGCGCTGCTTGAGCGCTACCGCGTGGAGCTCCACCGCTTCCTCACCATGTTCATGGGCTCGGCATCCGCAGCCGACGATGTCTTCCAGGACACGTGGGTGCAGGTGCATCTTTCCGGCAGCACCTTCGACCAGGAGCGCACCTTCAAGCCCTGGCTCTTCACGGTGGCCGCGAACAAGGCGCGCGATCACCTTCGCCGCCGCAAGCGCCACGCCATGACCTCGATCGATGCCCCCATGCGCGGCACCGATGGCCAGGTCGCGCTGGCCGACACGATCTCACGCAACGATGAATCACCGAGCGACCCGATGGGTTCGCACGACGAAGCGCAGATGGTCAAGACCGTGGTGGACGGGCTCCCCGCCCACCTTCGCGAAATCCTTCTCCTTGGGTATTTCCACAAGATGCCGTACCAACAAATCGCCGAGACGTTGGGCATTCCGCTTGGGACCGTCAAGAGCCGCCTGCACGCGGCCGTGGCTGCCTTCGCCGATGCCTGGAAGCGCACCCAAGCCGGACAGGACGCAGCATGAGCCAGCACGAACCCAACCTTGACCCGCGCGATGCGCACATCGTTGACCAGCTCGTGCACGCGGGCTGGGATCCATCCAAGGTCACGCCCGGCTCATCCCAGGATGCCGATGCCCTGCGTGCGCTTGCACGCATCGGCACCTTGCTCGACCGCTACCCCACCCCAGCGCCCGATGATGCACTCATCGATGCCACGCTGCTCTCGGTCGAGCGCGCCGATGCCGAGCGCAGCGAGCGCATGTCCTTGACCGATGCGCCGATCGCGCGATCGCGCTGGCGCATTCCCGACTTCATCAGCGTGGCAGCGTGCCTGCTGCTCCTGGTCGGCGTAGCCGTGCCCATGGCCAATCAAGTGCGCAGCACCAGCTCGCGCGTGCTCTGCGCCAACGGGTTCCGTGAACTTGGCTCGGCGTTCACCGCCTACAGCACCGACAGCAAGGGCAACCTGCCGATGGCCGCGGGCCTGGGCTCGATGCTCAACGCGGGCCCCTCGGGCGACCTCCCCACATCGGTGCATGCTGACAACGCGCAAGCGATTCGCGTGCTCGCCGACAAGGGCTATTGCCGCCCGGGTTGCCTGCACTGCGCGGGCGCGCGCCAGCTGTCGTTCCGCGTGCCGCTGCACGCCTCGCACGTGCGCATCACCACGTTGGTGCTCTCGCCGCTGGCCGCCGATGCCAACCCGATCCTGTTGTCGCCCAAGGTGGGCATCAAGTCCTCGAGCCCCAACCACGGCGGCGATGGACAGAACGTGCTCTTCAGCGACGGCGCGGTGGTGTGGAAGCCGCTTCCCTTCATCACCGTCGGGCCCCAAGGTCGCTTGGACAACATGTGGACCCTGCGCGGCGTGTCGGGCAGTGAGGGCGTTGATCTGAAGGGCGTGAAGTTCGACCAGTACGAAGTGTTCCTCGGCCAATAATCGCCGAGCCGACCTTCGTCATCCACATCCGCCCCCACGCACGAACGGTGCCCTTGCGGTGAACGCGGGTTGCCGCTACCCTTGCGGATCTCTCCAAAGCGGGTGCACTATGCCTAAGAACAAGAGCCACAAGGGCCTCCTCAAGCGCGTCAAGATCACCAAGAGCGGCAAGATCAAGTTCAAGCCGCCGCGGAGCCGCCACTTGAAGAGCAACAAGACCGGCCTGCAGGTCCAGTCGTACCGCAAGTCGCGCCACGCGCGCTCGGGCGACATGGGCGCCTTCGAGAAGTTGCTGTTCCGCGGCCTGCGTTCGCAGGAACAGCACGAAGCCGATGATGCCAAGGTTGCCGCCGAAACCACGGCTGCCACCGACACCAAGGCCGCCCCCAAGACCAAGGCCAAGCGCGCCGCCAAGGCCAAGGCCTGAACCAATCGTCTGACCAGACCGCCTTGGCCACGGTGGCCAAGGCATTCGCACAACGACCGACGGGAACGAAGCCTGGCTCAGCCAGCCCCGATCGGACAAGCAAGGAGTGAACCATGCCCCGTGCACGTAAGGGCGCAGCCCGTACCCAAGCCCGTCGTCGCCTGCTCCGCGAAGCTCGCGGTTACTTCGGCACCAAGAGCCGCCTGAAGCAGCAAGCCAAGGTCGCGCTGATGCGCGCTGGCCGCTTCGCCTGGCGTGACCGTCGCGCGCGCCGCCGCGAATACCGCAGCCTGTGGATCACCCGCATCACGGCCGCGTGCCGCATGCGTGGCATGCGCTACAGCGTGTTCATCAACGGCCTGTCGCGCGCCTGCATCCTGCTGAACCGCAAGATGCTCAGCCAGATCGCGATCGAGGATCCGACCACCTTCGACACGCTCGTCGAGACGGCCAAGAAGCACACCACCTGCAAGGTGGCTGCCTGAGCCTCGCTGAACAAACCCAAGCACTCCAGCCGCCCCGCTTGACGCGGGGCGGCTGTGTTTCTGCAATGCCCTGATGCCGCAGCCCGACCGTGCACCGTCGGCCCGCCTGTCGTGGCTCGCCGCCGCGCTTGCGGCCGCAGCCTGCGCGGCGTGGTGCGCCACGCGCACGGGCGAGCTCGGTCCAGCGCGAACGCCCGAACTGGTCCGCGTGGCGTTCCTTTCCGCGTGGCTCCCCTGCCTGTGGTTGCTGTCCTCGGCAGGATGGGGCCGACTGGCATGCCGCGCCCTCTCCATGCGCCGCAACGATCCGGTCGAGCATGCCGCGCTCGTCATCGGTCTCGGCGTGTCGATCCACCTCATCATCGATGCGTGGTGCGCGTGGTTGGGCGTGCTCGCGTGGCAACGACCGATCGGGGCATCGTTGCCGCTCATGGCGGGGCTCGCTGGCCTGGTCGGCGCACCGCGCCGCGTCGTGATCGTGCCGCAGCGCCTGACGTGGCTGGTGGCGCTTGCGCTTCCCGTGGGCGTGCTGATTGCGGCGGCTTCGACCGCACCCGGATGGCTCTGGCAAACGGAGTTCGGTGGCTACGACGCCCTGACCTACCACCTGCTGCTGCCGCGCGAATGGCTCGACGCCGGCCGCATGGCCACGCTCGAGCACAACGTGTACTCCGCGCTGCCCTCCTTCATGGAGGCGTCGTTCATGCAGGTGCTGGCCTTCGCGCCCGATGCGAAGGTTGCCGGCACGTGGGCGCAGTGGCTGCATGCCATGATCGCGCTCGCGGCGGCCCTGGTGTGCGCCGGCGCGGCGCGGGCCGTGGCACGCGATGCGGGCGCATCGATCGAAGCGATCACCGCATCGGGATGGCTCGCCGCAATCGCGCTGCTCTCGACGCCGTGGATCATCGCCACGGGCTCGCTCGCCTACACCGAGCTGCCGGTCGTGATGGCGATGGCGCTCGTCGTGATGCTCGTGGTCGATCGCACCGCGCCGACGCAGGCGACGGTGCTCGCGATGGCGATCGTGTGCGCTGCCGCAGTGGGAGCCAAGGGCAACGCCGCGGGTGCGTTGGTGCTGCCCGCGATGATCCTGGTGCTCGCTGCGCATCGAGCGCGCGTGCGGCCGCTCGTCGCGTCGTGCGCGATCGGTGCAGTCATCGGTGCCGTGGCGCTCATGCCCTGGTGGCTGCGCAACTGGATCGATGCGGGCCAGCCGCTCTTTCCCTTCGTGGCGGCGCTTGGCCCGGGCGACTGGTGGACGGTCGAGCAGCAGCGCACCTTCGCTGCAGCGCATGCCGCGCCACCGGGCTGGG
>JASGCG010000003.1 GCA_030054235.1 Bacteroidia bacterium | reverse complement strand
GCCAGTATAGCGCGGCCTCCGCGGCGGGCCACCCCATGCGAGCCGCGTTCCTCATCATCGCTACGACCCTCGCGGCCCTGTGTTCAGGCTGTGTTATCCAACCGATCCAGCTCCGTGCCGTGCAGCCGGATGGTCGACCGGTCGAGGGCGTGGACGTCTATCGGAACACGCTCGGCTGGTTCAAGATCTTCGCCAGCGACGACGAACCCTTCGTCTCCGATGCGGCTGGAGTGGCTGGCTTCACGCTCTTCTCGCGGCGCACGAGCCTGACGGTCTTCAAGCCCGGGTACGAACCGCGCCAAGTGATCGTGATGCCGTACGACGGCGTGCGGCAGGAGCTGCGCGGCGAAGGCGAGACCACGATCGACTTCGACCTGGTCAAGGGCAAGGAGCCGATCGACTTCCCGCTCGTGCCGGTGACCCGCACGCCGATCGAGGTGCGTGTGCGCGATCAGGACGGCCGACCCGTTGAAGGCGCGACGGTCTACCTCAGCACGTTCATCTACCTCAAGGAGCAGGGGGCTGAGCAGTCGCGCGGGCGCTTGCCGGTGCAGCAGGCTTCGACCGCTGCCGATGGCTTCGCGCAGGTCGAGTTCATCTCGGGCTTCATGAACCGCGTGGTCGTGCGTGCGCCCGGCCGCGTCGGTGCATCATTCGAACTGCGCACGCCGCGCAGCCTCGACGTGACGGCGCGCAGCCGCGAGACGCGCCAGGTCAGCTTCCGCGTGATCGACCGTCGCAGCAAGCTGCCGCTCGCCGGGGCGGTGGTGAGTGCGGGCCAGGCCAGCGATGGCTTGCCGCCGGATCCAGATGCCTTCAGCGTGACGACGCCCTCTGGCGGCACGACGGAACCGATCACCCTGGCCCGCCGCGTGCCGCTCTACGTGCACGTCAAGGCCCCGTCGGGTTACAAGGACACCGACGTCCACCTCGAATGGCGCAAGTTGGTCGAGTCGCCGCTGCCGGTCTTCGAGGCCACGATCGGTCTGCAGCGCAAGTGATGCCCGGAAGTTGGGCGCGGGCCCGATCACGCGTCTACGCTTCCTGCGCCATGACGACCACCACCCTGGAACGCGGCTGCATCGGCAGCCAGGCCACGACCGAGGGCATCACCGTCCGCGTGCAGCCATCCTGGCTCGCGCGCGAGAGCAGCCCGGCGCATGGGCGGTGGGTCTTCAGCTACCAGGTGCAGATCATCAATGAATCGCCCACGCCGGTGCAGCTCGTCTCGCGCCGCTGGACCATCGTCGACGCGGACGGGGACAGTCACGTGGTCGAGGGCGAGGGCGTCGTCGGGCAGCAGCCCCGGCTCGCTCCCGGCGAGTCGTTCCGCTACGGCAGCTACTGCCCGCTCGCGACCGAGTGGGGCACGATGGAAGGCACCTTCACGCTCGTTCGCGAGGACGGCACCAGGTTCGATGCCGAGGTGCGGCGCTTCTACCTCGTCGGCTCGCCGGAGTGATCCCAGGTGCGGCGCTTCGACCTCGTCGGCTCGCCGGAGTGATCGCCGTGCGGGTGCGGAGCCGTGGTAGAACCCGGCCATGTCCCGTGACCCCGTGATCGCGATCGTCGGCGCCACCGGTGCGGTGGGCGTCGAGTTCCTGGAGCTCATTGAGCGCCGAGGCATGCGCTTCAGCGAGCTGCGACTCCTGGCAAGCGCGCGCAGTGCGGGAACCACCATGCGTTGCGGCGCACGCGAGTGCACCGTGCACGAGGCGACGCCCGAGGCCTTCGACGGTGTGGACGTGGCGCTCTTCAGCGCCGGCAAGGGCGTGAGCAAGGCGCTCGCTCCCGCAGCGGTGCGTGCGGGGGCGTGGGTCGTCGACAACTCAAGCGCCTTCCGCATGGATGACGGCATCCCGCTCGTGGTGCCCGAGGTCAATGCGCACGAACTCGATGTGCTCGGTGCCCCGTGCATCATCGCCAATCCCAACTGCAGCACGATCATCGCGCTGGTGGCCGTCACGCCGCTGCACCGCGCCGTGCGGATCGAGCGCATGGTCGTGAGCACGTACCAGGCGGCGAGCGGTGCCGGTGCCGCGGCCATGCGCGAGCTCGAGGGCCAGGCGCGCGAGTTCGCCGACGGCCGCGCGTACACCACCGACGTCTTCGGGCGCCAGTACCTCTTCAACGTCTTCAGCCACAACAGCGCGGTCGGTGCCGACGGCTACAACGAGGAGGAGCGCAAGCTGCTGCAGGAAACGCGCAAGATCTGGGCCGACCCAGGCGTGCGCGTGACCGCGACCTGCGTGCGCGTGCCGGTGCTGCGGGCGCACTGCGAGGCGATCAACCTCACGTTCGCCGGCGACATGCCCGAGTCACGCGTGCGCGAGTTGCTCGCGGCCGCGCCCGGCGTGCAGGTGGTCGATGACCGCGCGGCGAATCGGTTCCCCGAACCGATCGATGCGGCAGGCAAGGACGACGTGCTCGTGGGCCGCATCCGCCAGGACTGGAGCCAGCCCGATCGGCGCGGCATCGATCTCTTCGTCGCCGGCGACCAGATCCGCAAGGGCGCGGCGCTCAACGCGATCCAGATCACCGAGCACCTGCTCGCTGCGGGGCGGCTCGCTCGCACGACGGTTGGGTGAGCTTCAGCGCTTCTCCTCTTCGATTGAGTCCAGGCTGCTTCTTGACGTTGTCGTGCCCGCTTGCGATGCGGACGCGGAGGGGTGGGGTATTGTGCACCGATGCCCGGTGGGTCAGTGCTCGTTCTTGGTTTGTTGGCGGTCGCCTTGCTAGGCGCTGGCCTGCTCTTGGTGCTGTGGTTGAAGTCCTCGGATAAGGCTTCCAATCTCGAGCGCACCGCTCAGGATCTGCTTCGACTAAAGGCGAATCTTGAGACGCGCCTGAATGAAACAGCCAACAAGCTGGCTTTGGAACAAAGGGGCTATGCGTCGCTTCGCGCGAAGGCCACCGCTCAACTCAAGCACGCGAAGAACGTCGTGGCTCATTGGAAGGCACGTTACGAACGACTTGCACCATGGGAAGGTGCACAAGACTGCGCTGAGCGGACCGAGGAACTGGAGCTCAAGCAAGCGCGGGCCCAGCAGATCCTTGATGCGCTTCGAAACGCTGTCGACGGTTATGGCGCGCGATACGTGGTGCCACCCCAATCGTTGCTGGATGACCTTGCGCGTGAGGCGGCACACACCGAACCTGGTCAGCGACTGAAGGAAGCCCGCGCGGCATCGCGAGCCCTGGTCAAGGATGGCTCAGCGGCAACATCGGATTACGCCCAAGATGGACGTGGTGAACTCGCTGCAAACTTCGCGCTCGACGCCTTCAACGGCAAGGTCGAGTCAATCCTCGCAGATGTGAAGTCCGACAACATCGGCACGCTGATCCAACGCCTGAAAGATGCCTACCTTCTGGTTAACACCCAGGGTCGAGCCTTCGGTAACTCCCGTATCACACAACAGTACTTGGACGCGCGGCTGACCGAGTTGCGCTGGGCTGCATTGGTTCAGCGGGTGAAGAAGGATCATAGGGAGGAGCAGCGACGAATCAAGGAGCGAATGCGCGAGGAAGCCAAGGCGCAGCGCGAGTTTGAGCGCGCTGAGCGTGAATCAAAGAAGAAGGAAGCGGATGCTGCTCGCCAACGTGCCTTGATCGAGGCGGCTCGAGAACAAGCGATTCTTGACGAGCGAGCCAGGCAGGAAGCACGATTGCGCGAAGAACTAAAACGTCTCAGCGAGTCGCAACGCGAGAGCTTTGAGCGGGAGTTCCGCTCACGAATGGAGCAGGAGTTGTCTGCCACGACAAGGCAGTACGAAGGTCAACTGGCTGAGGCAGATGAACGGATCCGAGAGCTTGAAGCGTTGCGGGAACGTGCAAAGTCGATGGCACAGCAGACAAAGAAGGGGACTGTGTACGTCATTTCCAATGTTGGCTCATTTGGCGAAGGGGTTTTCAAGATCGGACAGACGCGGCGACTGGACCCAATGGAGCGAATCTGGGAACTTGGCGACGCGAGCGTGCCCTTTGAGTTTGATGTCCATGCATTGATAGCTGCTGACGATGCGCCGAAATTGGAGAGCGCTCTTCATGAGCGATTCGTATTGGCGCAGGTCAACAAGATGAACTGGCGGAAGGAGTTCTTTCGCGTCCCATTGACACAGATTCGCCTTGTAGTCGACTCAATGGGTCTCGAAGCCGAGTGGACGATGGAGGCGGTTGCCCAAGAGTTCCGCGAAACGCAAGCACTTGAGTTGCAACTGAATGCCGATGCCGAATATCGAGATCGCTGGGTTGCAGAGCAGCTCGGGCACGACTTCGGCGATGCGGAGCTTGAAAGGGCGGCCGAAGAAGACCAGGATTCCGCGGAGTGACCCTCAGCGCTTGGTCGCCGGCTCGCGCGGTTCGCGGCCGAGCAGCTCGGCGAGCGCGGTGCCGGGATCGGGTTGGCGCAGCAGGTGCTCGCCCACCAGCACGATGTGGATGCCGTGCGCGCGCAGGCGCTTGAGGTCGTCCGGGGTCCTGATCCCGCTCTCGCTCACCATGACGTGCGTGTCGTCGACGAGTTCCGCCATGCGGAACGAGTGGCCAAGGTCTGTGGTCATCGTCCGCAGGTCGCGGTTGTTCACGCCCAGGAGCGCGTACCCCGAGTGCGGGAACGACAGGTGCGGCTGCACGCGGTAGAGGTTCTCGGTGTCGTGCACCTCGACGAGCACGCTCATGCCCAGCTCGACCGCCAGGATCTTGTAGTCGATCAGCTGCGCATCGCTCAGGCACTCGGCGATGAGCAGGATTGCATCGGCGCCGTAGGCCCGCGCTTCCCACACCTGGTAGCTCTCGATGATGAAGTCCTTGCGCAGGACCGGCAGCGGCACTGCATCGCGGATCGCATGGATGAACTCGAGCGAGCCGCCGAAGTCAGCCTCGTCAGTGAGGCAGCTGATCGCCACCGCGCCGTTGGCGTGATACCGTCGGGCGATGTCGACCGGATCGAAGTCAGGCCTGATGAGCCCGCCGCTGGGGCTGCGCTGCTTGACCTCCGCGATCACCCGCGTGCCCTTCGTGCTGCCGTGGTCGACGACCGCCTGGAAGAAGTTGCGCGGTCGCCCGAGCTCGGCGATGCGCTCCTTCAGCCCCTCGACCGGCGCGGCACGCTTCTTCGCGGCAACCTCGAGCCGCTTGCGCGCGACGATCTTGTCAAGGGCGTTGGCCATGGCGTGGTTCGTGAGCGTAGCCGCGATGGGCGACTGGGCAAGCGCGGCCGATGAAGCGGCGTCGCCGATGAGTGCGGCACCAGCGATCACGGAGCCGTCACCTGCCTCGGTGCCCGTCCTGCCGCTGGCGATGCTGGCCATGGCCGTCGCGCTCGTGGCGATCGCGCTCCGCCGACGCTGGCTTGCTCTCGATGGGCGCCCCGGGCTGGGTTGGCTCGTATCTCCCATGCACCTGATGGCGATGTGCGTGGCCACATGGCTCGCCGGCGGCGTGGCCACGCTGGTCGCTGCACGTGCGATTGGCCTTGCCGGCACCATCGATCCCGAATCGCTCACCGTGCGCGAGGCGGCGATCGTGACGGCTGCCGCCATGGGCGCGGGCATGGTCGTCGCGATCGGCCTGATCCTGTGGATGCGCCGGCTGCAGCTCGTGCCGCGTGCAGGGACCGCGCCAGTCCGGTCGATCGCGCTCGGCGTTGCCGCGCTTGTGTCGTGGTGGCCTGCCGTGGCCTCGGCAGGTTGGATCGCTGGCCAGCTGCAGCGCGCGGCAACCGGCATCGATCCGCCCGCGATCGGCCACAGCACGCTCGAGCAGATGGTGCAGGGGCCACGCGACGCACGGTGGTGGCTCATGGGCCTGAGCGCGGTCGTGCTCGCTCCGATCCTGGAGGAGTGCCTCTATCGAGGGTTCGTGCAGCAGGCGCTTCGTCGTGCGGGACTCGGTCCATGGGCTGCGGTCTTGCTGACGTCGGCCGTCTTCACGCTCATGCATGTCGGCAGCGTTCCCGAGGGCGCGCGCGCGGCATCGTTGACCTCGCTCGCCGTGCTGTCGTGCTGCTTCGGATGGCTCGCCGAGCGCACGGGTTCGCTGGTCGCACCGGTCGCAGCACACGTTGCGTTCAACCTGGGGAACCTCGTCGTGGCGACGGCTTTCGCGTGATGGCCACGGCTACACTCCTTGCCCCATGAGCGACAAGCCACGCATCCTGACGGGCGACACGCCGACCGGAAGCCTGCACCTTGGCCACTGGGTCGGCAGCGTCAAGCGCCGCGTGGAGCTGCAGGACTCCCACGACTGCTACTTCATCCTGGCGAACATGCACGCGTTCACCACGCGTTCGGACAAGCCGCAGGAGATCCGGCGCGATTCGATCGAGATCGTGCGCGACTACTTGGCCATGGGCATCGATCCGGCCAAGGCCACGATCTTCCTGCAGAGCGAAGTCCCGGCGATCGCCGAGCTCTGTTTCCTCTTCGCGATGCTCTTGCCCTTCAACCGGGTCATGCGCAACCCCACGCTCAAGACCGAGATCGAGCTCAAGGGCCTCGGCGAGACCTACAGCTTCGGCTTCCCGCTGTATGCGGTCGGCCAGACCGCCGACATCCTCGCGTTCCGTCCCGTCGGCGTGCCGGTGGGCGAGGACCAGGTGCCGCACCTGGAGCTCACGCGCGAGGTCGCGCGACGATTCAACCAGATGTACTGCAAGGTCGATGAGCACGCGAAGGACGAGGAGCACGTGGCGCTTGGCGGTGTCTTCCCCGTGCCGCGTGCCGACGTGGGCAAGGTCGGCCGGCTCGTCGGCACCGATGGCGTGAACAAGATGAGCAAGAGCCTCGGCAACGCGATCTTCATCAGCGACTCGCCCAAGGAGGTGCAGAAGAAGGTCAACCGCATCTTCACGGGGCGCCAGAGCCCGACGGAGCCCGGCGACACCGGCAATGCGCTCTTCCAGTACGTGGATGCCTTCATCACCGACGAGGCGCGCGTGGCCGAGCTGCGCGACCGGTACTCCCGCGGCGACAACATCGGCGACGGCCACATCAAGGCCGAGGTCGCCGAGGCGATCAATGCGATGCTCGCCCCCATGCGCGAGCGCCGGGCGCAGTACGAGGGCCGCGACGACTTGATCCTGGACATCCTGCGTGACGGCTGCGCGCGCGCCAACCGCACCGCCGAGGCCACGCTCCTGAAGGCCAAGGAGGCCGCCGGGCTCGGGTTCTGGCCGCGGACTCTCGATCTGGGCGCCGTTCGCCGATAAGGTCAGGGCGTGGAAGCCCGACCGAGCAACCAGTGCCCGCACATCGACGCGAACGACTCGCGTTGCGCGTCGCGCTTCAGCCTCGCGTCGCTCGAGGATGCCTTCGGCATCTGCCATGGCGGCTTCCACGGCTGCGCGATCTACCACCGCATCAACCTCGAGGCATCGTTGCGTGCGAGGATCGGCCCCGAGGCCGCTGCACGCATCCTCCCACCGGGCAGGATGCCCGGACTGATGGAATCCCATGCGCAAGGCCGCGCGACCAAGCCCTCCTGAGTCCATCGCGACGGCGCGTGCTGCGCGACTGGTGCGTGCGCGCGCCGCGGCTGCACCCGGCGCGACGGCGGCCAAGCCCGCCACGCCACCACCGCAAGGTCCCGGCGTCCGCGAGTTCCTGGCGTTCTGTCGCATCGAGGCGGGCCTGGCCAAGGCCACCATCGAGGCCTACGCGCGCGACCTGCGCGACCTGTGGCAGTTCCTCGGTGAGAAAGGCATTGCCGATCCGGGTGGTGTGACGATGGCGCACGTGACCGAGCACATCCAGCAGCTCTCGCGCGAGCGCGAGATGGAGCCCACGAGCATCTCGCGCCATCTTGCAGCGATGCGCGTCTATTTCCGCTGGATGCACGCCGAGCGCAAGATCGGGAAGGACCCCGCACGGCTGATCGACCGCCCGACGAAGTGGAAGCGCGTGCCCGGCACGCTGAGCATCGGCCAGATGCGCAAGCTCGTCGAAGCGCCCAATCCCGAGACCTGCGGCACGCTGTGGTTGCGCGACCGGTGCATGCTCGAGCTCATGTATGCGGGCGGGCTGCGCGCGAGCGAGGTCGGCGCGCTCAAGATCAACGACTTCAACGAGACCCTTGGCTCGCTCGTCGTCCTCGGCAAGGGCAGCAAGCAGCGGGTGGTGCCCGTGGGCCTGCCCGCGATCCAGTGGACGCAGCGCTACCTGCGCGACCTGCGGCCGGAACTCGCGCGTTTTCCGGATGGCCGTGACCAGCATCGCCTGCTGCTCTCCTTCAGCGGCCGGCCGCTCGAGCGCGTGGCGGTCTGGCAGCTGGTGAAGAAGTACGCGGCCATGGCTGGCCTGCAGGACGTGCACCCGCACACGCTGCGCCATTCCTTCGCCACGCACCTGGTCGTGGGCGGTGCGAACCTTCGCGTGGTGCAGGAATTCCTGGGCCACGCCAACATCGCCACCACGCAGATCTACACGCACGTCGATCGCGAGCGGCTGCGCGAGGTCATCTGGCAGTTCCATCCGCGCGAGGCCGTGTCGCGCGCGGAAGCGAAGCGCGGCAAGGCGCGCTGAACCGCCCCTCACTGCAGCGGCGGGCCCGCGGGCACGCGCGGTGCCGAGGCCAGCCTGATCGCGAGCTCGATCGCGGCACGCATGCTGCGGTGGTCGGCCTTGCCCTTGCCGGCGATGTCGAACGCCGTGCCGTGGTCAGGGCTCGTGCGCACGATCGGCAGGCCGAGCGTGACGTTGACGGCGTCTTCCCAGCCGGTGAGCTTGACGGGGATCAGGCCCTGGTCGTGGTACATCGCGACGACCAGGTCGAACTCGCCCTTGAGCGCACGGATGAAGACGGTGTCGGCGGGGAAGGGGCCGCGCGCATCGATCCCGTTCTGCACGGCGATGTCGATCGCCGGCTGGATCAGCCTGCGCTCCTCGTCGCCGAAGAGGCCGCCTTCGCCTGCATGGGGATTGAGCCCGCACACCGCAATGCGCGGCTTGTCGATGCCGAGCGTCCTGCAGAGCCGATGGCCCAGGTCGATCGGCTCGGCGATGCGGCCGATCGTCAGGGTGTCGCGCAGTTCCATCAGCGGGATGTGCGTGGTCGCGAGCGTGACCTTCAGGCGCTCGCCCACGAAGCCCATGCAGTGGTGTCGCGTGCGGCAGCGATGCGCGAGCAGTTCTGTGTGGCCCGGCCACTGGTAGCCGGCCATCGACCAGCTCTCCTTGCTGATCGGCGCGGTCACGACCGCGTCGGCCCGGCGTGGATCGCCCAGCGGCCGCAGGGCATCGGTGATCGCGTCCTCGACCCAGAGCTTGCTCGCGAAGCCGCCTTCGCGCGTGCTCGCCCGGCGCGTGAGGTCGAACTCAAGATCGGCATGGTCGATGACCACCACGTCCTGGTCGAGTGATTCCTGCGCGCGGTCGCTCCCGGCGCGAACGCGGAACCAGGTCGGCACGATCCCGCAGCGCTCTGCGATTCGCGTGAGCGTGGCGTTGTGGCCATGCACCACGAACTTCGCCACGCCGCGCAGCGAGGCATCGGCCAGCGCCTTCAGCGTGACCTCGGGGCCGATGCCCAAGGGGTCGCCCATGCTGATCGCGATCGTCGGACGCGTGTCCATGCGGGCATCCTAGGTCCCATGAACGACAGCGCCGCGCCCCACCAGGAGCGCGGCGCCATCAGGTGCCGGGACGATCGTTCCCGCGTGCCGTCAGGGCACGATGACGATCGTGCTGTTGGGCTCGGTCAGGGCCTCGTAGATGACCTCGACGTCGGCGTCCTTCAGGCGCACGCAACCCATGCTCGCCTGCTTGCCGATCGACGCCGGATCGGTGGTGCCGTGAATGCCGTAGCTCATCGCCTTGCTGTTGCCTGCATCGACGCCCTGCAGGCCGATCCAGCGCTCGCCGATCGGATTCTTCGGGTCATCGGACTTGAAGAACTCACCGGTGCGCGGGTTGCGCCACTCGGGGTTCACGAGCTTGCTGCCGGGCTTGAGCATGAATGCGCCGGTGGGCGTGCTGTTGTGCTCGCCCAGGCCGACAGGGTAGGTCGCCACGAGCACGCGATCGGCACCCTCGCCGGCATACAGATAGAGGCGGTACTCCGACTTGTTCACGACGGCATGGAAGGTGCAGGTGGGCACCTTCAGGACCTGGCCCGCACGGATGCGGTTGGGATCCTTGATCCCATTGAGCCGCATGATCATGCGCCAGTCCGCGGCCATGCCGGCCTTGCGCGCGATCTTGCTCAGCGCATCGCCGCTCTTGATGGTGTAGGTCGTCATCAACGCATCGGCCGGGTTCACGGTCGACGAGAAGAAGAGCGAGGCGTTCACGGTCGTGATCGCGTCGATCGCCTGGCGCTTGGCATCCGGAGCGAGCGTGCCCGAGTCGATCAGGCGCGTGAGCTGCAGGCGCGCAGCGATCGGATCGGTGCCGACCATGCCCAGCGCGGTCGGCAGATCGACGGTGGGCGCAGCCATCGGGGCGGCAGCGAGCGGATCGCGCGCGGGCTGGGGCGCCGGCGAGTCGGGGCCCTTGTCGCCGATCGTCTCGCCGGTGGCGGGAGCGCTCACGATGACCGGGTCGGGATTGACGTTCGTGCCGCGCGTTGCGGGCGTGAGTGCACCCGACGCGGTTGCTCCCGCATCGGGCGACTCGAGTGCAGTGACTGGCTGGGTGGCCGGCGCGCTGACCGTGCTCGCGGCTGCGGCGTTCTCGGCTGCCGCGCTCGCGGCGTCAGCGGTCGGTGCCGTCGTTGTCGCATCGGCCGTGGACGGTGCGTTCGTCTCCACGACCTCGACTGCCGAAGCCTGCGTGTCGGTCGTGGGCGACGACGTGGCCTGCGCGGCGCTGGGCGATGATCCTGACATCCACCACAGCACGCTCGCGACGAGGAAGAGCGTGCTTGCACCCGCGATCACCCAGGTGATGCGGCCAGGAGTCGAAGGTGTGCGGTTGCCCGAGTGGGCGGAGCCAGTGAACGGCATGGCGGAATCCTTTCCGGTCGAATTGGTCGGCTGCCGCGCGACCATGCGCGGCGACGCGCGGGATCCTACATCGAGAGCGCGGAAGATCGAGGCTGAAGTCGACCGAACCACCAGACGCGCGTTGGGGTGACGACGTACTGCAGTCGCCAGTCGTGCGGGTCGGTCGGGACGAGGTCGACCACCTGCTCGTCGAAGCACACGCCGACGGTCACCGCTTGGCGCCGGAGCCGGGGAAGGAACCGGTCGTAGTAGCCGCCGCCCCGGCCGAGGCGGTGGCCCATCGGGTCGAACGCGAGGCCCGGCACGACCACCAGGTCGATCGCCTCGGTCGCGACCGTCGCGCCGTCGGGCGCGCGGACGCCGCTGGCATCGAGCGAGAACGAGGCATCCTTGCGCTTGAGGAGGACAGGCGCGATCCCCGACCCGGCCACGACACGAGGGGCCATGAGGGGCCGGTCCGCCGCCAGCCACGGGTTGTGCAGCAGCGTCATGTCCGGCTCGCTGCGCATGTTGAGGTAACTCATGACCCCGCTGGCGCGCCACGCGGTGGCGATCAGGTAGACCGACTCGGCAATCTTGGTGCTTCCCTCGGCCCGTTGGGCGTCGGTCATGCCTCGCAACAAGGTCTGGTTGCGCTCACGGAGCCACTTCTTGGCCTGGATCGTGCTTGTGGCTTCGCCTTCCATGGATTCGTTTCGTAGGCTACCCCGACCGGGCCAGGGCCCGGCCAAAGGACCAACCACCCATGTGCGGCATCGTGGCATACATCGGGCGCCGGCAGGCGCTTCCCATCCTGATCGAAGGGCTCAAGCGCCTGGAGTACCGCGGCTACGACAGCGCGGGCGCGGGCACGCTCAGCGGTCCCGGCCTGCAGGTGGTCAAGTGCATCGGCCGCGTGGCCGCGCTTGAGGAAGCCATCGAGCGCAAGGGTGGGCTCGAGGGTTCGGTCGGCATCGCCCACACCCGCTGGGCGACCCACGGTGGCGTGACCGATTTCAACGCGCACCCCCATCGCGACGATGCCAAGCAGGGCCACGGCATCGCCATCATCCACAACGGCATCATCGAGAACTACGCCGCGCTCAAGACCTGGCTGCTCGAGAAGGGCCACGTCTTCGAGAGCGAGACCGACACCGAGGTGCTCGCGCACCTGATCGGCGAGCTCTACGAGGGCGACCTCGAGAAGGCCGTGCAGTCAGCGCTGCGGGAAGTCACCGGCGCCTACGCGATCGCCGCCATGTGTGCCAAGGAGCCCGATGTGCTGGTGGTCGCCCGCAAGGGCAGCCCGCTCATGGTGGGCGTGGGCAACGGCGAATACGTCGTCGCCAGCGATGCGAGCGCGATCGTCAGCCACACCACCCAGGCGTTCACCCTAGCCGACTACACCGTCGCACGCCTGACGCGCGAGTCGTTCCGCACCACGACCGTCGACAACCTGCCGATCACGGCCGAGGTCCGCGAGCTCGAGATCGACCTGCAGGAGATCGAGCTCGGCGGCTACGACCACTTCATGCTCAAGGAGATCCACGAGCAGCCGCGCGCCCTGCGCACGTCGCTCAAGGGCCGCATCGACCTGCGCATCGGCGATGTGAAGCTCGGCGGCGTCGGCGACATCGCGCGCCAGCTCGCGCGTGCGCGTCGCGTGGTCTTCGTCGGCCAAGGCACGGCGCTGCACGCCTGCATGGTCGGCACCTACCTGATGGAGGAATTGGCCAAGATTCCCAGCGATTTCGACTTCGCGAGCGAGTTCCGCTACCGCAACCCGATCGTCGAGGAAGGCACCGTCGTGGTGGCCGTGAGCCAGTCGGGCGAGACCGCCGACACGCTCGCCGCGCTGCAGGAAGCCAAGAGCCGCGGCGCCACCGCGCTGGGCATCGTGAACGTGGTCGGCTCGAGCATCTCGCGCGAGACGGATGCCGGCGTCTACCTGCGCGTGGGTCCCGAGATCGGCGTGGCGAGCACGAAGGCGTTCACCGGCCAGGTCATGGTGGCCGCGATGCTCGCGACCTTCATCGGTCGCCGGCGCTTCCTCAGCCCGGACATGGTCGGGCATCTCCTGCGCGAGATGGAAGCGATCCCCGAGAAGATCGAGCGCGTGCTGGCGCTCAACGACCACATTCGCACCGCGACGGCCAAGTACATCGAGCGCGAAAACTGGCTCTTCCTCGGCCGCGGCGTGAACTATCCCGTGGCCCTCGAGGGCGCGCTCAAGCTCAAGGAAATCTCCTACATCCACGCCGAGGGCATGCCCGCGGCCGAGATGAAGCACGGCCCGATCGCACTGATCGACAGCGGCATGCCGGTCGTGTTCGTGGCCACGAAGAACAGCCAGTACGAGAAGGTGCTCTCGAACATCGCCGAGGTGCGCAGCCGCGGAGGCCACGTGATCGCGGTTGCGACCGAGGGCGACGAGCACATCCGCACGGTGGCGGAGGATGTCTTCTACGTCCCCGACGTCACGGAAATGCTCCAGCCGCTGGTCACGGTGGTCCCGCTGCAGCTGCTTGCCTACCACGCCGCCGTCATGCGCGGCAAGGACGTGGACAAGCCGCGCAACCTCGCCAAGAGCGTGACCGTCGAGTGAGCACGGGCCGGGGTGCATCCAGCGGTACCCCGGCGGCGAAGGCGGCGGCATGCTGAACACCATCCGCCATGCCGTCGTCACCGGAGCCCTCATGATCGCAGGCGCCGCGTGCGCGGTTGATGCGCCGCAGTCGCCGGAACTCTCGGCCAAGTGGTCGGGCCGCACGGTGCTTGACCTGAAGGTCAAGGACATCGACGGCAAGGAGGTCTCGCTCGCCGATTGGAAGGGCAAGGTCCTCATCATCGTGAACGTGGCCAGCCGCTGCGGCTACACGCCGCAGTACGAGGGCCTGCAGAAGCTCGCGGACTCGATGAAGGACAAGGGCGTGATCGTGCTCGGCTTCCCGTGCAACGACTTCGGTGGGCAGGAGCCCGGCTCCGAGGCGCAGGTCAAGGAGTTCTGCTCGAGCAAGTATGGCGTCAGCTTCCCCATGTTCTCCAAGGTGCAGACCAAGGCGGGCGCGGGGCAGAGCGAGCTCTACGAGTGCCTTGGCACGCAGACCGGCAAGCTGCCGGGCTGGAACTTCTCCAAGTACGTCATCGGCAAGGATGGCAAGCCGGTCGGCTTCTTCGGCAGCAGCGTCAAGCCTGACTCGAAGGAACTGCTCGACGCGATCGACTCGGCGCTCAAGGGTTGAGCGGGGCGATCGGGGTGAGCGAGGTGAGTGTGGTGAGCCCTGCGCCACTCGGCCGAGCCGGCGCGATCAAGGTGCTGCGCGCGCACACGCACCATCACGCGTCGTCATCGGCTGCGCGCAGCGATCCTGCGGCGGCAAACCGCAGCGTGCCGGTGATGTCCAGGTAGAGCGCGCCCAGCACGAGCATCACGATGCCCCAGGCTGGGACGGTCGTGGTCGACGCGAGAATCCCGGTGAACCCAAGCTGCGCCACGGTTGCACCTTGCGCGGCGAGCGCCGTGCGCGAGGGGGATCCGCCGTCAAGCGCGCCCGAGCTGCGCGCACCGATCCATGCGCCGAGCCATCGGCCATCGCTGGCGCCAAGAGCGACCAAGCCGGTGGTGATCCAGTGCGCGTGCGTGCGCAGGTCGATCGACACGATGAGCAGCGCCGACAGGGCGGGAACGATGGCAGCGTTCGATGCTTGTTGCAGCCGTCGTGCGCCCGTGCCGTGCACGAACAGGCCCAAGAGGCACGCTGCCGCGGCCACCCAACTCGCTCGCTGCGCATCGACTGCACCGTGCGCGGCCACGCACAACCCGATGATCAGCGGCGCGAGCGCCAGCACCGTGGCACAGCGCGCGGCCTGCGCGAGCGGGCCGGTCGTCTCTTCGCGGTGCACAAGGGCTCGATCGGTGCCGGCCGCAATGGCGGCGCACGCGGTGCATGCCGCGAGCGCGAAGGCGATCGCCGTGCCGCGCTCGGTCTCGAGGAATGCCAGGCAGAGGAGCGTGGCGCTCATCGGCACGGCCGCGAGCCACGCTCCCTTCGCGAACGCCGTCGGCTGCCAGAGCGACTGACGCGGTCCCGGATCGGCCATCGCAGCGAGGATCGCCAACGCGGCCAGGCCCAGCACGATCATGCGGCGTGGCGCCGCGAAGTCGAGCTGCGCGTATGCCAGGGCATCGCGGCAGCGCTCGACGGCGTCGAGTTCAGTGGCGGCGGAAGGGTCGTTCGTCGACGGTGCGCGCCCTGCATGCAGCATGGCTGCGCGTCGGGCCTGGACCAGTCGCTCTGCATCCCGAAGCGCCATCCGCTCATCAGCGCCGCCATCGATCCAGCGCACGAAGGCCGCGGGCGCGGTCGGCGCCAGCACCATCGGGCCGAGCATGATGCCGGTCACGACCCCCGCCAGGACGGCGGCGTGGCGAAGCCCGGTCCGGCGCAGGAGCCAGGCGAGGGCCATGGCCACCACCGCCACGACCGCTGCACCGAGCAGCGCATCGATCGTTCCGTGGTGGAGCGAGTCATGGGCCTGAACCGCCATCGCGGTCGTACAGTAGCCCCGTCATGCCCATGCCACATGCTGCGTCGAGCCTCCCGTCGTTGGTCCTTGCGCTGCTGGCTGCCGCGCCGTGCGCCGCCGGCAATGCCGAAGCAGCGCTCGCGCACGTGCCGCCGCAGGCGATCAGCTTCGTCGTCATTCCGGATCTGGCGCGCGCCGGTGCCGATCTCTCGGAAACGCTCGCGCGCATGAATCGTCCCGAGACGAGCGTGCTCGGCAAGCCCGTCGAGCAGCTCAAGGGTTGGCTTGGCGTGGGCGAGGGCTTCGATGAACGAGGCTCGATCGTCGCGTACAGCACTGCGATCGCCGATGCGAAGGCCGACGAGCCGCAGGCCGCCTGGACGCTCTTGCTCCCGGCGAGCGATCCGAAGGCGCTGGCGACCTCGCTCGGCATGGGTGCCGATGGCGCGTTGACCTTCATGGGTCAGCCGGCGTTCGCATCACTCGGTGCATCACACGTGATCGTGAGCCAGACCGCTGCACTGGCCACCGGCCACGATGCCAAGGGCGGCAGCGCGGCCTCGTTCATGAAGCTCGTCGGCGATGACCTGCGTGTGCGCGTCGACGAAGCGGAGGTGCTGGCGTGGGCCGGCCCCGTCGCGCTCGGCCATGCCAAGACGATGGGTGAGCAGGCGGCGACGATCGCGCAAGCCCGCGCGGCTGAGCAGGGCATGCCGACCGATGGCTTCGCAGGGCGACGCGATGACCTGCAACGGCTTTCGAGCGCGTTCGTGGGGTCGATCGAGCACGGCATCGTGCTCGTGGACATCGATGCGCTTGGCCTGGCTGTGCGACCGATCGCGGTGCTCGCGCCGGAGGGCGCGCTCGCCAAGGCGCTCGCGGGCGGCGAGGCAGGGCCTGCGCCGTTCTCGCTCTTGCCCAAGGCAGCGCTCTACGGCGCACTCTCGATCGATGTGCGTGCCGTGGGCGGTGGCGGTGCGCTGAAGGCGCTCGCCGCAGCCATCGATCCGACGGGTGCCGTGATGCCGGCGTGGCTCGTCGATGCGGCGGACCTCGTCGATGGCGTGCAGCTCGGCGCGTACCCGAGCAAGCTCGGCGTGATGGCCGGCGGCCTCCTCAACGACAGCAGCCTCGTGGTGGTGACCAAGGATCCCGCCGCCGTCGCGGGGATCTTCAAGGATCGCCTGATGCAGATGGGCGGCGTGGCGGGTGGTCTCAAGCTCACCCCGAGCTGGGAGGATGCGCGCACGCTGAAGGACGGCACCACCGCAGCGGCGTTTGAACTCAAGCCCGAACCAGTCGCCGACGACGGACAGGCGCGCGAAGCCGCCGCAGGGGCGATGCAGATGCTCGCGACGCAGGCGATCTTCGGCAATCGCGGCATGCACGGCTTCGCTCGGACCGGCAGCGGCGGCCTGGTCGTCACCTACAGCCAGCGCCCCGATGTGCTCACGCGCGCGACCGATGCCCAGGCCGGCCGCGGCGCAACGCTCGCCGATGACGCGGTCGTGAAGTCGATGATGCAGTGGATGGTGGCGAAGCCCGATGTCGTCGGGTTCCTCGGCATCGGCCAGGTGTTCAAGGCTGCACGCCAGATCGCGGGTTCCTTCGGCGGTGGTGCCGACATGCTGCCGCCCGTTCCGAGTCGCGCGGAGCCGATCGGCCTGGCGCTCGATGTTCGTGGCGGCCGCATCGAATGCGCTCTCGTGGTGCCGACCGCGGTCCTTGCCGCCATGGCTGAGTACGCAGCCGATCGAGGCCCCGCGGCCGATGGCGATGCTGCCGCGCCGACGCCCGCCGATGGCGAGTCTGCACCGTGAGCGAATCGACGGTACACGCACATCGTTCGCGCGCGGCTGCGACGTCGTGGCGGGTGCGCGGCGGCGAGCTGCGGCTTGAGCCGGCGCCGCTCCTGATGGCCGTCCTCAACTGCACGCCTGACTCCTTCAGCGATGGTGGGCTCTGGAGCGGCGACCGGGCCGTCGAGCATGCGCAGGCGTGCGTGCGTGCGGGGGCGATGATCATCGATGTCGGTGGCGAGAGCACGCGGCCCGGCGCTGAGCGCATCGATGCGCCCGAGCAGATTCGACGGACGCAGGGCGTGATCCGTGCGCTGGCGACATGGCTTCGCGCCGAGGGTCGCAGCGATGTGGCGATCTCGATCGATACCACACGCGCCGACGTGGCACGTGCAGCGATCGAGGCAGGGGCGTCGATCATCAATGATGTGAGCGCGTGCACGGAGGATCCGGAGCTTGCCGCGCTCTCCGCCGCGGAAGGCGTGGGCCTGGTGCTCATGCACCGTGTGCTCGACCCGACCAAGGACCGTTGGAGCCATGAGCATCGCGCGTCGCTCGTCGAGGGCGACATCGTCGAGGCGGTCGCTGCGGCCCTGGCCGAGCGCGTGCGCGAAGTCGCTGCGTGCGGCGTGGCGCTGGAGTCGATCGCCATCGATCCTGGACTCGGTTTCGGCAAGACCGTGCAGCAGAACGTGGCGTTGGTGATGGCGACTGCGCGCTTCGTCGCGATGGGGCACCCGGTGCTCGTGGGTGCGAGCCGCAAGAGCTTCATCGGCGCCATCACGGGTGAGTCGGATCCTTCGCGCCGCGTGGCGGGCTCGGTGGCCGTGCATCTCGAGGCAGCCGCGCAGGGCGCGCAGCTCCTGCGTGTGCATGATGTGGCGGAGCACGCGCAGGCCTTGGCCGCGTGGCGAGCGATTCGAGCACGCGCCTGAATCCGCGGGGTTTGCCGCGGGATCCAAGCGCTCGGGCAGGACTACACTTTCGCCTCCCTGAACGCACCCACCGATCAAGCACGGAGCACACGAACCATGGCTGGACAGAACACGATGACCTTCACCGACGCGAACTTCCAGACGGAGGTCCTCGACAGCGACAAGCCCGTGCTCGTCGACTTCTGGGCCGAATGGTGCGGTCCGTGCCGCATGCTCGGGCCGACCATCGATGAAGTGGCCAACGACTACGCCGGCAAGGCGAAGGTCGGCAAGCTCGACGTCGACTCCAGCCGCGACTGGGCGATGAAGCTCGACATCCAGAGCATCCCGACCGTCATGATCTTCAAGGGCGGCAAGCTCGCCAAGAAGTTCGTCGGCATCGTGCGCAAGAGCGATCTCGCCGCTGCGCTCGACAGCGCGATGTGATCGAGGCCGCTGGCGCGTGGACTTGGTCCGCGTGCTGGCCTTCGCTCAGCATCGACGGGCGCAGGCTCGCCGTGCGCCCACATCAGGATCCATCGACCGCCGCATCCAATCTGGGTGCGGCGGTTCAGTTATGAGCGCCTCATGATGGCGTGCGGGGGAAGGCGTGCCGCCGCTTGCCGCGGTGCGGGTGAAGTGCTACCTTCCCCGGCCCGGCGCGTTGCGACGGTGTGTGCAACTTGGGCCCGTAGCTCATTTGGTAGAGCGCTTCCATGGCATGGAAGAGGTGGTCGGTTCGAGCCCGATCGGGTCCATTCGCGAAAACGCTGGGGTTTCAAGCCTTCCAGCGTGTACCGCCCGGGCATGAGCCTGCGCGTGCGCCTTCCAAAATGGGTAGTCCGTGGCTCGTCGTGGGATCGCCTGGGGATTGTCACGTCTCAAGGGCCGGATCCCGTGGCCCAGCCTTCATCGGACGGTTCGATTGGAGTTTGTCGGCGTCTGGGCTAATGTCCGACCCGAGGAGATGCCATGCAGAACGGGATGCACGACGTTGTCAGGCGGATTGCCGCGGTGCTGACGATCCTCCTTGGACTGAGTACGGCGATCCCGGTCAGCGCCCAGTGCCAGGGGGATGTGATTCCGAATGGCAGCGTCAACGGAACCGATCTTGCTGAGTTGCTGGCGACTTGGGGGCCTTGCGCTGGCTGTCCCGCCGACCTCGATGCGAGCGGATCGGTCGATGGCAGCGATCTCGCTGTCATCCTTGGTGCGTGGGGTCCGTGTGTGCCAGTCGTCACGACCATCCTGCCGAATGTGGGACCTGCCGGCGGCGGTACGCCCATCACGATCACCGGTAACTACTTCAATGGCGCAGCCTCGGTGACCCTGGGCGGCCTGCCCGCCGACTCGGTGCAGGTCGTGAATGCGACGACCATCACGGCTCTGACTCCGGCTTCAGCTGCCGGTCCGGTCGATGTGGTGGTGACGATCGGCGGACGCGCGGTCGCCGTGGAAGCCGGTTTCACCTACCGGATCGTGACACCTGGAACGGTCAGGGCCTGGGGAAATGATGCGTACGGTCAGTGCAGCGTGCCGATCGTGCTCGGCCCTTGCTCGGCGGTCGCGTGCGGAGTCTTACACAGCATGGCCATTCGTGACGACGGTACGGTCGCCGCATGGGGTTGGAATGCGAGTGGCCAGTGCACTGTGCCCGTCGCGATTACTCCGTGCACCGCCATCGCCGCGGGTTCGATGCACTCCATCGCCTTGCGCGGCGACGGCACCGTTGCGGCGTGGGGAGACAATGGGTTCGGCCAGTGCAACGTTCCGCACGACCTGGGACCCTGCAGCGCCGTAGCGGGGGGCTGGTACCACACCATCGCTTTGCGTCCCGATGGTGTTGTGAGGATCTGGGGATTCAATGATTACGGGCAATGCAACGTACCCGCCAACCTTGGTGCCTGTTCTGCCGTAGCGGGGGGCGGATCTCACACGGTCGCATTGCGCAGTGACGGAACCGTCCGGGCATGGGGCTGGAACGGCCTTGGCCAATGCACGGTGCCCACCAGCCTCACTGCCTGCTCCACCATTGCGGCTGGCAACAACCACACGGTTGCGCTTCGCGTCGACGGCACTGTTGTTGCTTGGGGATGGAATGAGTACGGCCAATGCCAAGTCCCCAGCGGTCTTGGCGCCTGCACGGCAATCGCCGCGGGCGGTTCGCATACGGTGGCACTGCGCAGCGATGGCACGGTCAGGGCTTGGGGAGACAACACTCGCGGCCAATGCAACGTCCCCGCAGGCCTCAGGCCAGTCAGTTGCATGGCGGCAGGTGGAATCCATACCGTTGTCGTCGAGCCATAGAACCAAGGTGGGCCTCGGATCGGGGCTCGACCGATTCGAAGCCCAACCAGATCAGTTCCTTGAGCGAAGACATCTCAGCTGTGCGCATGCGCGACGGGGCCGGCTGCGGCTCCGCGCAGGGGATCAGAAGGATGTTGTGGCTGCAGCGATCCCCGGATCGTTGGCGACCGGACCCGATCAAACGTGGCTCGTTGATGGCCACGGGGCGCACGCCCCAGTGCCCGGGACCATTCGCGCGGCGCTTGCCCTGGCATGTGAGATCATCGGGACCTCCGATCCCCAGTTTGGAGGCATCGAGCGCCACAAAGGCAGCACAGCCGATCAAGGTGAGGCCCAGCAACAACACAAAGGTCTGCATGGGATTGCGCACCATCCCTCGGGTGCTACCCACGGAACCACC
>JASGCG010000161.1 GCA_030054235.1 Bacteroidia bacterium | reverse complement strand
GGCCGCATCGAGCGTGCCGCGTGGACTGCTGCGTGCACGGCATGGCTCGTCTCGAGCGCCGGGATGATCCCCTCGAGCCGCGCCAGCAGCTGGAAGGCCTCGAGTGCGTCGGCATCGGTGACCGCGGTGTAGCAGACGCGGCCCGCATCCTTCCAGTGGGAATGCTCAGGGCCGACACCGGGATAGTCGAGCCCCGCGCTGCACGAGTGCACATCTGCGGTCTGGCCGTCGCCATCCTGCAGGACGTACGAGAGCGAACCGTGCAGCACGCCGGGCGTGCCATGCGAGAGCGGGGCGGCGTGATCACCCGCGCCGGGCCCGCGGCCGCCGGCCTCGACGCCCAGCAGGCCGACCGAGGCATCGCCGACGAAGGGCGCGAAGATTCCCGCGGCGTTGCTGCCGCCGCCCACGCACGCAACCACCAGGTCCGGCAGCCTGCCGAGCGCGGCGAGCGACTGGGCGCGGCATTCCGTGCCGATGACCGACTGGAAGTCACGCACCATCAGCGGGAAGGGATGGGGACCGACGACGCTGCCGATGATGTAGTGCGTGCGACCCACGCTGCCCATCCAGTCGCGCATGGCTTCGTTGGTGGCGTCCTTCAGCGTGCGGCTGCCGCTGGTCACCTCGTTCACGCGCGCGCCCATGAGGCGCATGCGGAAGACGTTGAGCGCCTGGCGCCGCACGTCCTCGGCGCCCATGTACACCTCGCACGGCAGTCCGAATCGCGCACACGCCGTGGCCGTGGCCACGCCGTGCTGGCCTGCGCCGGTCTCGGCGATGATCCGCGACTTGCCCATGCGCCGCGCGAGCAGGACCTGGCCCATGGTGTTGTTGATCTTGTGCGCCCCGGTGTGCGCCAGGTCCTCGCGCTTCAGCCAGATCTGCGCGCCGCCGGCGTGCGCGGTGAGGCGTGGCGCGTGGCAGAACGCCGTCGGGCGGCCGACGAAGTCGCGCAGGAGATCGGCCAGTTCAGCCTGGAACGCCGGATCGATGCGCGCCGCGAGATACGCGGCCTCGAGTTCGTCGAGCGCGGCCACCAAGGTCTCGGGCACGTACCGGCCACCGAAACTGCCGAAGCGGCCTAGGACGGGATCGGGAGGAGCCGACGTCATGCCGGAAGCGTAGGGGCCGCATCGGGCCCGCGGCGCGCGAAGGCACCGATGGGGCCTGACAAGGCATAGATCGTGAAGACCGCAGCCATCGTCGGATGGAACCAGACCACGGCGAACGCCAGGGGCAGCACCAGTCGCACCGCGAAGGCGAAGTCCTTGCGCCCCTTCAGGTATCGGTTCACCAAGTGGGCGTAGCGCAAGCGGCTCACCATGCCGATGCCGCAGGCGAGCGTGACCAGGGGGATCACGAGGCTGCTCGCACGCTCGAAGGAATCCGGAGCGGCTTCCTTGTAATCGATGAACAGCATGTGCTGGTGCAGGATGATCAGGCTCGCGACGGTGCCGCCGGCACCCGGGCTCGGCAGTCCCGCGAACCACCGGTGATCCTCTTCCTTGGGCGATCCGATCTCGACGTTGAACCGCGCGAGCCGCAGCGCCGTGCAGCAGACGTAGAACGCCGCGATGATCCACACGAGCTTGACGTAGATGCTGTCGGCATCGGGACCCAGGATGCCCGTGTAGTTGCTCGGCCCGTAGTAGTGGCTGACCAGGCGCAGCATCATGAACGCCGGGGCCACGCCAAAGGTCACCACGTCGGCGAGCGAATCGAGTTGCGCGCCGAAGCTGCTGGCCGAGCGCGTGAGCCGCGCCGCGAAGCCGTCGATCCCATCGAAGAACATGCCCAGGAAGATGAGCGTGCCGGCCACGGTCAGCGTGTTCCAGCCGAAGATCGTGGTGGGCTCGATCGGCTTGGCCACGTAGTGGATCGCCGCGAAGCCGCACATCAGGTTGCCCAGGGTCAGCAGGGTCGGCAGCGCACGCACCGCCGACGCGCGCTCCTTGCTGCGCTGGCGCCGAAGCCTCAGCCGACGCGTCGAGCGTGGGGGCGTGGCGCTGGCGCGCTCGGTGTCGATGGGGCTGGGCTCGTTCACGGTGTGCTCGGTGCGGTCGAGCCCGATACTACGGGCGCGGCTTCTGGAAAGAGCTGCGGCGGCAGGCTCGGCACGAGCAGGAGCAGCGTGCGTCGCGGCAGGGCCTGCGGCGCGCTGTCGGCAGCGGCGAGGTCAGGCGCGAACAGCACCTCGCCGATCGACAGCGGCAAGTCGGTCGTGGGACCGGTGCCGCCCACGGCCGACGGTGCGCACGACGTGACGACGTCGACGAACCCGCGTCGGAGCGTCCATGATGCGCCGGCACGGCGGAACTCGCGAACGGCATCCTCGGCGGTCTCGACCGTCGTGCCCAGCGGGACCGAGCCGCGGCGCTCCGGTGCTTCCGCGGGCGTGAACTCCACGTGCACGACGGCGCCGTCGTGGGTGGGGATCGCCCAGCCACGTACGAGCAGTCGAACATCGCGGCCATCAAGTTGCGTGATGCCGCCGTCGACGAGCACGCGCTTGACCGTTGCCGTCTCCGCCACGCAGTCCCGCCAGCCGATCGCCTGCTCGTGCCACGTGCGCACATCGCTGTACGAACCACCGAGGATGTCGACGGCGTGCTGCAGCTCATCGATCGGGATCCGGACGACGATGAGGCCGCTGCGCGCGAGCCGCTCATGGTCGATCGGCGCCAGGTCCGGGCAAGGCTCCATGGTGGCGAGCGTCTGGTCGAGCACGAAGCCTTCCTCGGGCACGGTCCACCGCATCGTGAGGAGGCCCGGGCGCTGGATCCCATCGAGCGGTGCAGCGACCGGCGCAGGTGCGCCCGCGCCGAACTCCGGTCGATCGTTGGCGTCAGGCGTGCCGCCGGAACAGGCGCCCGTGAGCAGCGCGATTGCGGCGAGCCATCGCCTCATGCCACGGGCTCCAGCGGCACCTCGTTGATGCGATCGATCAGCCGGCGCAGCATGCCGAAATCACGGCGCGTGTGGTGGAAGACCAGCCGCGTGAGATGCGCGTGCTCGCCGCGTTCCTCGCTCAGCGCCTCGCGCTGCTCCACGGTGCCGCTGGCGAAGAGCGGACGGAATTCGGAGGCGATCCGCTGCAGGTCAGCCGAGGGCAGGGGGGCGTTCAGCCGGATCACGAGGTTGTCGCGCACGTAGCGGCTCGAGTGGTAGCGACGGTAGAACCGCAGGACCTCGTCGACGGCTTCCTGCGGCGTCTGCACGATGCGGAAGAGCGCCATGTCTTCCGGGCTGATCCAGCCGTTGCGCAGGAGCTCGTCGCGCACGAACTCCTGCCAGTCGTGCCAGTAGCCGCGGCTCGTTCCATCGACGTCAAGGCCTTCAACGAGCACGATCGGCATGATGTGGCTGCGGCCGGTCTGGACGAGCGTCAGCGTCTCGAAGAGTTCATCGTGCGTGCCGAAGCCGCCGGGGAAGACGGCGACTGCATCCGACTGCGAGAGGAACATCAGCTTGCGCGTAAAGAAGTAGCGGAACTCGATGAGCTTGTCGTCGCCCTGGATGATGTCATTGGGCCGGCTCTCGAACGGCAGCCGGATCCCCAAGCCAAAGCTCGCTTCGCGGCTGGGGCCCTCGTGGCCCGCCTTCATGATCCCGTCGCCGGCGCCGGTGATCGCCATCCAGCCGTCGCTGGCCATGAGCCGGCCGAAGTCGCGCGCGGCGAGGTAGTCAGGATGGTGCGACGGCGTGCGCGCGCTGCCGAAGATGCTCACCTTGCGCACGCCGCGGTACTGGTTGAAGAGCCGGTACGTCCGGCGCATCTCGTCGAGCGCCGTGCGCACAAGCCGCAGCTGGCCCAGATCGCCGCCATCCACGAGCAGTCCCGCGACGGATTCCACGGCCTCTTCCACGGCGCGCCAGCGCGGATCGTCCTTGCCCGATGCCTCGAGGGCCCGCTGGAGTGCTGCGGTCGGATCCGGTTGCGGTCGGGGGCGCTTCATGGTTCGTCAGCCGCGCCGACACTGGGCTGGTCGGGCTCCGGAGCCGGCGGGGCGGGTGGCTCGACCAGGGGTTCCAGCGAGGGCTGCGGATCGGAGAGCGTACCCGTCACGCGAATGCGAAGGAATGCATCGCCGAGGGCGCCGAGCACTTGCCCGAGCACGGGCAGTCCGCTGCGGCTGCTCAGGCGCAGGTCGAGCGCGGAGGTCGCCACGTTGACGGTGCCCGAGCCCTCAAGCGACAGCGAATCGCCCGAGACGCTCAGCCCGGTGACGGTCGCGACATCGCCGTCGAGCGTGAACTCGCCCTTCGCCCGTTCCAACCGATCGAAGCCCGGCAGCGACAGTTGCGCCAGCTGCAGCAGGCCCAAGCCGATCGAGCCATCGCCGAGCGTGAGGCCCGACGCGCTGAAGGCGCCCTTGCCGGTCCTGCCGCCGGGCGTGCCGTCGAGTTCGATGCGTGCGTCGATGATGCCAGGTCGCGAGCCCGGCAGGTCACCGCCGATCGCCCACACGCTGCCGCGATCGAGCGTGGCCTCGAGTCGCCACGATCCCTCAGGATGCGCCCAGCCCGTGCCCGAGGCGCTTCCCTCGCCGACGCCGATGCCCAGACGACTGAGTTCGATGCGTGCGTCGATGATGCCAGGTCGCGAGCCCGGCAGGTCACCGCCG
>JASGCG010000160.1 GCA_030054235.1 Bacteroidia bacterium | reverse complement strand
GACGCGACCGGGTCGGACCACTCCCACGACCATGCACCTTCGGATCGGGATGACCTTGCCGACTGCGAACTCTGCCTGGCGATCGGGCTGCTCGCCGCCGACCTGGGAACCGCTCCACCGCACGATCTGCACGCGCTGCCGGTCGGCCAGGTGATCCCGCCATCGGCCGCCGCACCGACCTGCCGCACCGACCACGCGCCGCTGCACGCGCGACCGCCGCCAGCCAGCACGACCTGACCCGTCGTGCCGCACCCGTCCGTGCAGGACGGTCGCGGCCTCGTCCGCACCCAGCACGTTCATCCCATGACACGACCCCGTGCAGGCCGCTTGGCCTTCACGCTGGTCGAGGTGCTCGTCGTCATCGGCGTCATCGTGATCCTGCTCGGCATCCTCCTGCCGGGCTTGGCCTCGGTCCGCCGTGAGTCGCTCGCCTCGTCCTGCCTGTCCAACCTCCGCCAGCTTTCCGTGGCGCACCTCTCCTATATGGCGGTGCACAAGGATCGCTTCGCGGATGTCGGTCTGCCGCATGGCTCGCTCGGCACCCCGGCGCGTTCCTTCGTGAACACGCTGAAGCCGTTCTGCGACGACCAGCTCGTCCTGCGCAGCCCGCTCGACACCAGCCCCCACTGGCCCGTCGAGCTCGGCGGCGAAGGCGAACCGGTCAACAACGGCACGCCGTCGCTCTACCGGCTGACGAGCTACGGGATGAACAACTACCTCTCGCGCACCTTCTCGCCGGCCGCGGCGATCGAGGGCGTGGGGGCAGGTGCGGATGCGCTGGCGCGGGTCCCGAGCCCCTCGACGACCGTGTGCTTCCTGCGCATGGCCGATCGTGGCGCGTACGCCAGCAGCGACCACCCGCATGTGGAGGAATGGGGATCGTTCCCCGTCCCCGCCGCGGCGGCAGCATCGCAGGTGCAGATCAACTCGATCGACGCAGGAAAGCCAGGTGCAGCCAGCCGCAGCACCTGGTCCTTCGTCGATGGCCACACCGCGTCGGCCGAGTTCTCGACGGTGTTCGAGAGCACGACCGCCAACCAGTTCGACCCGGGCCTCTGAACGGCCCCGCCTCTCAACCCATGCATCGCGGCCACCGTGCCGCCCAAGGACCCATCATGTCACTCCGTTCCATCATCGCTTCGATCATCGCCTCGATCATCACGCTGCCCGCCATGGCGCAGCACGCCGACATCCTCATCACCGTGGAATCGGGCGCCCTGCAGGTCGCCGCGATCGACAAGAAGACCGGCACGGTCACGCCCACCAACGTCTTCGCCGCCGACCTGGGCGAAACGGGCATTCCTCACTACATCGACGAGCCCGGGCTTGATGCCGAGGCCGGCACGCTGCCCCCCGGCAGCACGCTCGGCTTCACCATCGTCGGACCGCTCATGCGCTGGGACGGTGCGACCTTCGTGCCCACGAGCGCTTCGGGCTGCGAAGTGGGCGAGACCATGACCATCCAGTACGTCACGCTTCTGCGCACGACCTCGTGCACCGACGTGGCCGGCTTCAACCTTGCGGTGCAGGCCGACGGTGGCTTCCACAAGCACTATGTGTTCGGCGTGCAGCCGGGCGCTGATGGACAGATCGACAGCGATGTCTACGCCCTGCAGTTCACGCTCCGCAGCAGCGATCCGTCGATCGCCGACAGCGCGCCGGTCTGGATCGTGTTCAACGATGGCATGACCGAGGCCGAGCACGATGCAGCGATCGCTGCCCTCAAGGGTCCATCGTGCGTCGCCGATCTTGATGGCAACGGCACCGTCGATGGCGGCGACCTGGGTGCACTGCTCTCGGCATGGGGCGGCGCAGGCGCTGGCGACCTCGATGCAAACGGCATCATCGACGGCGCCGATCTCGGGGTCATGCTCTCGTCATGGGGATCGTGCCCCTGAGCGCCTCGGCCTGAGCGCGTCCACCTGAGCACCGGCACTGGCCCGGCAACGGCCCCACGGCCTCGCCGGGTCACTGCCCGAACAGGCGACCGAGCATCGTGCCCTTGCTCTGCGAGAGCAGCAGCTCGAGCTCACCCTTGTCCAGGAAGACGCCGCCGCAGCCGGCGCAGGTGTCGACCATCACGTCGCCCTTGCGGGTCTCGGCGAGCTGACCGCCACACTTGGGGCAGTACATCCAGTTCGCCGGGCGCGAGGCCGAGGACTTGAGTTCGGCGCGCTGCGCGTCAAGCTTGGCCCGCAGGGCCGCGAGCGCCTCCGCCTCGCGACGCTTGAACTCAGCCTCTTCATGGTTGTACCCGGTCGATTCGTTGAACTGGCTCATGCGTGGCTCCTGCGCTGTGCGCGCTGGGGAAGGTACCGCCGTACGGAGCCACCGCGCTTGGGCTTTCAGTCGCCATCAACGCCGAAAGCCCCGGACCTTCGCCATGCCGAATCCCGGAGTCTTTCGCCGACGAATCCGCCAACGGAGTACCGTGAACCCATGATGATCCGCATGCTCGCCGCCGTCGCCCTCTTGCTGTGCACCGCATGCGGAGAGGCACCGTCGAGCGCTCCTGGCTCCAAGCGCCTGCGTGTGCAGCTCGACTGGGTGCCCGAACCCGAATTCGGCGGACTGTATGCCGCGCAGCAAGATGGGCTCTTCGCAGCCGCCGGCCTCGAGGTCGAGATCATCAAGGGCGGCGCCGGCACGCCCACGCCCCAGCTGACCGCCGACGGCGTCTGCGACATCGGCCTGATGAGCGCCGACCAGTTGCTGCAGCTGCGCGCACGCGATGGCGCGCTCGTGGGCTTCTACGCCACGTTCATCGAGACCCCCTATGCGTTGATGGCGCACGACGCCAACCCTGCGCAGAGCCTCGAGCAACTCTGGACCGGCGGCGGCACGATCGCCGTCGAGCCCGGCCTTCCCTACGTGCGGCTCCTTCAGGCGAAGTATGGGCAGGAGAAGGCCAAGTTCGTCACGTACAACGGGTCGCTCTCGCTCTTCGAATCGGATTCGATGGCCGCCACGCAGTGCTTCGCCACCGCCGAACCGGTGACCATGAAGCTCAAGGGCGTCGCATGCAAGAGCTTCAGCCTGCGCGAGATCTACAACCCGTACGTCGCGGTCTACGCCACCACCGAATCCACGCTCGCCTCGCGCGAGGCCGACCTGCGCGCCTTCGTCGGTGCGCTCAAGGAAGGCTGGTCCCGCTATCTGGCCGAGCCAGCCAAGTACAACCCAGCCATCGCCGCCATGAACCCGAGCATGAGCCTCGACGCGATGAACACCGCAGCCGAACTGGAGCGCCCGCTCATCGCGCCCGGCGGCAACGCATCGCTCGGCCGCATGGAGGCCGCCCGCTGGCAAGCCGTGCTCGACGCCCTGATCGAGACCAAGCAGCTCTCGAAGCCGCAGGACATCAACGCGGCCTTCCGCAACCTCGAGCCCGCCGCGTCGGCCACGCTCCCTGCGGGCCGATGAAGGCAGCACGCCGCCGCGCAGCAGGCCGGCGAGCGATCGGACCTGAGCGCTGTCTCACTGTCGCACTTTGGGCATCCGCGGCGGCACCCGCGAGATGATCCAGCAGCGGTGGCTCCACTTGTCCTTGAAGTCCTCGCTGGTCGTGCGCGCGGTGACTTCGAGTGCATGGAGCCCGGCGGGCACCTGCGCGGCATCGAGTTCGAAACGCTTGGAATTCGTGCTGAACCAGAGTTCGCCCTCGGGCGCGAGCCACGACTCGATCAGCCGGAAGAGCTCCGGCCAGTCGCGGTCCACGCTGAAGGAATCGACCTGCATCCGCTTGCTGTTGCTGAAGGTCGGCGGATCGCACACCACCAGGTCGAACCGCTCGCCAGTGGGCCGGGCCAGGAACTGGAGGCAGTCTTCGTGGGCCAGGCCGTGCACGGGCCCCGGCTCAAACCCGTTGAGCCGCAGGTTGCGCGCGGTCCAGTCCTGGTACGTGCGGCTCATGTCGACCGTGAGCGTGCGCCGCGCGCCGCCCGCGGCCGCGTAGCAGCTGAACGACCCCGTGTATGCGAACAGGTTCAGCAGCGACTTGCCCTGCGATCGCTCGCGGATGTAGTGGCGCGTCTGCCGATGGTCCAGGAAGAGCCCGACATCGAGGTAGTCGCTCAGGTTCACCTCGAACAGCAACCCCTGCTCGCGCACCGTGCGCACGACCGCGGCCTCGTCGAAGCGCTCGTACTGGTCGAGCCCCTTCTGCCGCCGCCGGAACTTGCTGTGCAACCGATCGGGCGTGATCGCAAGGCCCTGCAGGATCTCCTGCGTGGCGAGCGCCTCGAACGCGCCGCGCTTCTCGTGCGTGTCGTCCTTGGTGCGGTCGTAGAACCACGCGACCACGTCGCCGTCGTACCAGTCCACGATCAACGGGAACTCGGGAATGTCGCGCTCATAGACGCGGAAGCACTCGACGTCGAAGCGCCGCGCCCATTTGCGCAGGTGACGGAAGCGCTTCTCGAGCCGATTCGCGAGCATGACGTTGCGCCAACGGTATAGGATCACGCGCATGGCCGACACCGGGCGCCCTCCTGCCGCTGGCATCTCCTTCGACGGAGTCAGCATGGCTTTTGCAGGGGTCCGCGCGTTCGAACCGGTCTCGATCGACGTCAAGGCCGGCTCGTTCGTGAGCATCGTCGGCACCTCGGGCTGCGGCAAGACCACGCTCCTTCGCATTGCCGCGGGACT
>JASGCG010000159.1 GCA_030054235.1 Bacteroidia bacterium | reverse complement strand
GGCGATCGAGGGCACACCCTGCGGGAACGCCTGCTGCTGGATCGAGCGCGCGACGTCGATCTCTTCCTGCAGTCGCAGGCGCTCGATGCGGTCCTCGATCAGCGTGGCGCGGCGCACGGCGACCGCGGCGTGGGCAGCCAGCGATCGCGCGATGAGTTCATCCTGCTCGGTGAAGGTGCCCTCGGCGCGGTTGAGGACCTGCGCCACGCCCACGAGCCCGCCCTCGTCATCGAGCAGGGGCACCGCGAGGATCGTCCGCGTGCGGTAGCCGGTCTTGGCATCGAAGGATCGGTCGAAGCGATCGTCCTCATAGGCATCCTTGATGTTCACGACCGCTCGGGACTGCGCGCAGGCGCCGGCGATGCCCTTCGAATCTGGAATGCGGATCGTGCTCGTGCCCAAGCCGTGCGCCACGCGCGTGACGAGCGACGAGCCCTTGGCATCGTGCACGAAGACCGTGGCGCGGTCGCTGCGAAGGAAATCCCGCAGCGCATCGATGACCGTGCTCAGGACCTGGTCAAGATCGGCGCACTCGCCGAGGTGGCGCGAGAGCTCCAGCAGCTTGCGCAGGGCCTGCGGATCATGGAAGGCGCCGAGGTCCTGCATCAGGGGTCAGCGCTTGGCGCCGTCCTTGGTCATCTGGGGGTAGACGAGCACGCGGTCGTGGCAGAGCAGGACCACGTCGTCGGCGCCGTCGCCGGTCACGTCCATCACCACCACCTGGCTGGGCTGGAACTCCTTGGGTTCGCCGCCAGAGAACATCTTGGTCTCGAAGACCTCGAAGCCCGTGGCGTACAGGAGCTTGCCCGAGTCGGAGAAGGTGAGGATCTCCAGGTTCTGCTCGCCGGCATCCAAGAGCAGGAGATCGGTGCGGCCGTCGCTGTTCACATCGCCTGCGCCGATCTCGTGCTCGACGCGGCGGGGGCTGTCGCTGCGGAACGAGCCGCTCTCGGCCAGCTCCATGCGCGGGCCGGCATCACGCAGGACGCCGAAGCCCTCGTCGCCGATGAGCAGCACGGCATCCTCGCCGCCGGCGAACGGTCCGGTGGCCAGCGCGGTGAACTTGAACCCGCTCGCGTCCAGCGCTTCCGTTTCCTTCCATGCGCCGTCCTTGCGCTCGAACACGAGGATCTTGCCGTTCTCCTTGTCGCCGGCGACCAGGCGGTTGCCGCGCAGGGCGAGCGCCACGAGCTTGCTGTCGCCTCGGGCGGCATTGACCTGCTCCACGACCTGCCAGCCCTTGGCGGTGTCGTAGCGCAGTGCGCGGATGAAGTTGCGGTCGGCCACCAGGAGCTCGGCCTTGCCGTCGCCGTTGGCATCGGCGATCTCGGTGTTCTGCGCATTCGCCGCCTGGGCGAGGCCGAACTGCGACATGTCCTTCGACTCCAGCAGCACATAGGGCTTGGCCGCGTCCTTGCCGTCCCAGCGCACCATGGTCATGGGCTTCTCGGGGGTGAAGAGCAGCAGGTCATCCTTGCCGTCCTGGTCAGCGTCGATCGAGAGGATCGTGTCCGGCGCACGGCTGAGCGCGCCCAGGTCGATCGAGCGGGTGTCGCCTGCCTTGGCATCGATGAGTTCGAGGCGGTAGTTGCGGTTCTCCTTGGCGATCACGGCCAGCGTAGGCACGCCCTGCAGCGTGACGACGTTCATGGCGACGGGGGTCAGACCCTTGGCGAGCTCGGCCGCCTGCGGAAAGCCGACGGTGCCGTCCTTCCACGCGCTGCGCCCGACGACGCCTTCCTTCTCGCTGCTCACGAAGACCTCGGCCTTGCCGTCGCCATCGACATCACGCGCGGCGATGAAGTCGAGTTCGGCGTAGCTCGGGCACTCCTCGGCGTTGCCGAAGCCCACGCCCTTCTGCTGGCGGTACACGCTCACCGCGTTCGATTCGGTGTTGGTCGCAACGAGGTCGGGAAGTCCATCGCCGTCGACGTCAGCGACCGCGAAGTCACGCTTTCGGTTGGAGGGATCCTCGAAGGACCACGTGACGAGTTCACCCTTGCCGCCCTCGCTCGCTGCCTTCGCGGGCTGCGCAGTGTGAACGACGGTTCGCTTGGTCTTCTTTTCGATCGTGGCCAGGCTCGAGCCGGGCTTGCCGTTGATCTTCACCAGCGCAGCTTCGCGAAGGACCGGCATGTCGTAGCGCACCTGGGGCCCCATCTGCGTCAGGCCATCGCGCTTGGTGCCGTACCAGATGCGGATGGGCTGGGCATCGTCGGGCAGCACCGCGACGATGTCGTTGCAGCCGTTTGCATCGAGGTCGCCTGCCATGACGCCCGCAATCCCGCCAGCGCCCGGCATGAGATCGACCGGCGCGCCGAGCTCGGTGCCCTTCATCGGGTAGACGCTGATGTTCTGGCCCGCGATCACGAGCAGTTCAGGCGCCGCATCGCCCATGACGTCGGCGATCGCGATCCCATCCTTGCCGACGGCCAGATTCTTGACGGTGTGCTTGCGGTCGGCCTTGAAGGTGCCATCGGGCTGCTGCAGGTAGAAGACCACGCGATTGGGCGTGCCCACCGCGATCAGGTCGAGCCGGCCATCGCCGTTGGCATCGTGGGTGAGCAGGCCGCCGATCGCCTCGCCCGCCGGCACCTCGATGCGGCGGAAGCGCCAGTGCTCGGGGATTTCGTTCACGCGGGTGGGGGGGACGGTGTCAGCGGCGGTGGCGCCCTTCTTCTGCAGGTGCACCTCGATGCGGCTGTCGTGGTTGTTGGCGACGACCAGGTCGCCGAGCCCGTCACCGTTCACGTCGACCGCGAGCACCGGGCCTGCGTTGGGCCCGACCTTCACGACTTCGAGCGGATCGAAGCCGAAGTGCTGGCTCAAGTCCTGCTGCGGGAGCGAGAGGAGGAGTGCAACGAGAGGCAGGGTGGTCATGGGTGATCGGCCGCCAAATCAGCGGCGAGGCCATGGTAGCCTTCGGGAATGCACTCGTTGCTCGCCGTCGTCCTTGCCGCCAGCGTCCTCGCGCCCGCCGACACGCTCGTCATGAAGAGCGGCAGCCGGCTCGAGGGCACGATCATCAAGCGCAACGACCGAAAGGTCTGGCTCGACGTCGGTCCCGACGTCCTGGTGTTCGACATGGAGGACGTGGCCGAGGTGAAGCAGGCCGAAGCCGCCGCCGACATGCAGGCCGTGCAGGACGAGCTCTACTCGCACGCGAGCAACCCGCCGACGCTGTCGCCCAAGGAGCACGCCAAGCGCATCGGCCCAGCGGTCATCAAGGTGAGCACGCCCGGTGGCCTGGGCAGCGGCGTGATCATCGACAAGAGCGGCTACGCCATCACCAATGCGCACGTGGTGCAGGGCGAGACGAACCTGCGCGTGACGGTGTGGTTCCCACAAGCCGACGGCACGCTCAAGCGCACCGAGATCGAGGACGTGGAGCTGATCGCGGTCAACAACCACGTCGATCTGGCGCTGGTCCGGATCAAGCACCCCGATGGCAAGGACTTCGACTTCGCGGCGATCGTCGACAAGGAGAAGTTCGACATCGGGCAGCCGGTCTTCGCGATCGGGAACCCGCTGGGGCTCGAGCGCACGCTGACGCAGGGCGTGATCAGCACCACGCAGCGCAACTTCGACGGCCTGACCTACATCCAGACCGACACGCCGATCAACCCCGGCAACTCGGGAGGCCCGCTCTTCAACACCAAGGGCGAGGTCATCGGCATCACCAACATGGGCATCAGCGGCGGCGAAGCCCTGGGCTTCGCGATCCCGGCCCGCTACGTGAAGGACTTCATCCGCAACCGAGAAGCCTTCGGTTACGACAAGAACAATCCCAACTCGGGGCACAACTACCACCAGCCCCCGGCGCGCACGTCCTTCACGCCGCCGCCACAACTGGACGACCGCACCGATTCGCGATGATCCTCGCGCTTCGGACGAACCCCACCTGACCGACCCACGCACCAACGAATCGCCTGTCACGAACCGCCTGCAACGAACCACTCCCCGGAATCCATCATGCTCTCGACCTTCATCCTGACCGCGTCCATCGCTGCTGCCGCCGACCTTCCGCCCATCGAGGCGATCGCCCCGCAGGGCACCTTCCTCGCCGTGAGCGCAAAGGACCTGCACGCCTCGTGGCAGGCGATTCGCTCCGGCCAGCTCGGCAAGCTCTACGACGACCCCAAGCTCAAGGACCTGATCGGCGACGACTCGAAGGAACTCGAGAAGGCGCTCGACGAGGCGGCGAAGGGGCTCGGCATCGAACGCAAGGACCTGGTGCTGCCCGGCCGCATGGGCGTGGCAGTCTTCGGTGAGCGCGATGAGGAACTCGACGCCATGACCATGGCGTTCATCGTCGTCGCCGACTTCGACGATCGCGCCGACAGCGGCGCGCGAATGCTGATGGCCTCGTTCGAGAAGGGCGCCAAGGAAGCCGACGTCAAGATCGAGAAGGCCGAACTCGACGGGAAGGAAGTCTGGGTCATCCCGATGGGCAAGGACGAGGCCGACGACGTCGGCGCCGACGACGAGTTCGACGGCATGGGCATGGACATGGGCGCCTTCGGTTCGGGCCCCGACACCATGTACTTCATGCGCGATGGCGAGCACATGCTGCTCGCGAGCAGCATGGCCAGCCTTGAGGAAGCGCTGCTCGGCACGCAGGGCAAGGGCAAGGGCAAGACCCTCGGCTCGAGCGATGACTGGCGCGGCAACGCCGCGCTGCTGGGCTCGAACGACCTGAGCGTCA
>JASGCG010000158.1 GCA_030054235.1 Bacteroidia bacterium | reverse complement strand
TCACGCCGACCACGCACTTGACGACGTTGGGATTGCCCGGGTCTTCGCCGGATGCAAAGGGGGAGACGAGGGTCGCCATCGGGGCCCCGGGATCGGCGAGCAAGGCCTCGACGGTGCGCTCGATCAGATCGGGCTCGAGCTGGGGTTCGTCGCCCTGGATGTTGACGACGATCTCGGCATCGAGCCTCGCAGCCACCTCGGCGATGCGGCTCGTGCCATTGGGATGGTCGGCGCGGGTCATCGCGACCTCGGCGCCGCAGGCGCGAGCGGCGGCAGCGATGCCGTCGTGGTCGGTGGCGACGATGATCCTCGACAGGCTGGGGCACGTGCGCGCCTGCTCGATCACATGCTGGATCAGCGGTCGGCCCGTGCGGTCGGCAAGCGGCTTGCCCGGGAAACGGGTGCTCGCGAAGCGTGCGGGGATGACGGCGGCGATGCGCGGCGAGGCCATCGTCAACTCAGGAGAGCTGGCGGACCAGTTCGTCCGTCTCCTTGCGGCGCGCGCGGATGTCGCGGAAGCCGATGTCCTTGCGAAGGATCGCGGAGCAGAGCTCCTGCGCGTCCTTCGCGTGCTGGATGCTCTTCTCGGCCTTGGCCAGCTCGATGAGCGTGACCATCAGGTCGTAGCGGATGTCCATCTCGCGGTCGCCGGTGGTGACGTCGAGCGCGGCGAGCGCTTCCTTGAACTCGCCGACGGCCTCGCCATGCCAGCCTTCCTGCACGAAGCACCGGCCGAGCAGGTGGGCCGCGATGACGCGGTACTTGCCTTCGTCCTTCGCTTCCTGCAGGCTCTTCATGGCGTCCTCGTAACGGCCGAGCTCGAAGAGCAGACGGCCGAGGTCGTACTTGACGCCGCGGTCGGTCGGGTACTTCGACGCACGCTCGGCGAAGCAGGCGGCCTCGAACTCCTGCACCTGCTTGAGGCCCGCTGCGTGCTGCGCGGCGGCCTTGGCGTCGCCGGCGTCGGCGGCAGCCTTGATGGCTTCGAGCTTGCGGCGCGCCCGCAGGATGCGGATGTTGTCCGCTTCCATCTTGAAGCGGTACTCGCCGATGTTCTTGAAGCCGGTGGTGTAGACCTCGATCGCGAGCGCCTCGCCTTCGGGCGTGCCGGCGCGGCGCAGCAGCTGCGCGTACTTCAGCACGGCTTCCGGAGACTGGGGCTTCTCGTCGAACTCGCGCTTGGCCACCTCCATCTGGAGCTGGTCCTTGCCGCCCGAGCCCGAGAGGCTGTCGGCAGCCTGGAGCTCGGCCTGCTTGTCGGCATCCTTCACGCGGGTGAGGAACGCGCCTTCCTTCCCGAGGTTCTCGTTGTAGCCGCCTCGCTTGATGGCCAACGCGGCCTGCAGCTGCCGGAGCTCGGCCTGCAGCGCTCCATCGCTTGCGTCCATGCCGACGGCGGCCTCGCCGCACTGCAGGGCCTGCTCCCACGCCTCGACACCGGCAAAGGCATCCTTGGCGCGCAACCAGAGCTTCTTGTTGGGCTTGGCGTTCTGCGCCAGATTCACGGCGCCGAACACGCTCTTGGCCGCCCACTGGCCGAAGTCGGGGAGCCCTGCCTTGGCGGCGGTCTCGAGGCAGGTGAGCGCCAGGCCAGCATCGCGGACGTTGCAGAACCACTGGTACTCGCTGACGGCGAAGCGATCGACGAGCCCGCTGCCGTCGATCATCTTGACGTCGCTGCTGGCCGCTGACTTGCCACCGGCGTTGTGGTGCGCCATGGCGGCGTCGTACATCTCGGTGTGCACGACGAGGTTGTTGGGGTCGAACTTCACCGACATCGCGAACATGGTGAGCGAGTAGGTCCACTCACCCTTGCGCATCGCTTCGCGCGCCTTCTCGGCGTAGCGGGCGGCCTTCGCGGGATCGGCCACGAAGGCCGGCGGCGGTTCGGATTTCTTCCAGGGAAGGATCACGGGCGGTCTCGGACGCGAGAGTGTACCCACGACGGATGGCCAAGGGGAGCGCCCATCGAGCGTTACCATCGGGCGGTGCCGAGCCGAGGCCATGACATCGTGTGGTATCCCGACCCGGTCCTCAAGCGACGGGCCGAGCCCGTGGCCACCATCGACGATGGCATTCGAGCGCTCATTGAGGACATGTTCGCGGTCATGCGCGAGGAGGAAGGCCTGGGCCTGGCTGCGCCACAGGTCGGTCGATCCCTTCGGATCTTCGTGACCGAGGAGCACGAACAGTTCGCTGCGCGCGCCTACATCAATCCGCGTCTGATCACCGCCGATGGCCCGGTGGCCGTGCGCGACGAAGGCTGCCTGAGCCTGCCGGGGATCCGCGTCGGCGTTCGCCGGCCTGCCCACGTCAGGATCGAGGCGACCGGCCTCGATGGCGAACGATTCGAACTCGAGGACAGCGGCCTCATGGGTCGATGCTGGCTGCACGAGCACGATCACCTTGAAGGTCGGTTGATCACGGACTGGATGTCACCGATCGATCGGCTGGCGGCTCGCCGCGCGCTGCGTGATCTCGAGGCAGCCTTCGAGGAGGGCCAGTGAGCGCGCGGGTGGCGCTCCTGGGATCGGGGGCCTTTGCCATCCCAAGCTTTTCGGCGCTGGCGGCGACGCCGGGCCTCGAGGTGCCCCTGGTCATCACGCAGCCTGACCGGCCCGCGGGCCGCGGTCGCGTGCTCGAGCCCACGCCGGTGGGGTCGTGGGCCGCGCGCGAGGGGCTTCGCGTGGTCAAGCCCGAAGACATCAACGCGCCAGAGTGGGTCGAACTGCTGGCGCGCGAACGCATCGATGCGCTTGCCGTGATTGCCTTCGGCCAGAAGCTCTCGCCCGCGGTGCTCGATGGTCGCGTGGCCTGCAACCTGCACGGATCACTCCTGCCGCGATGGCGAGGGGCCGCACCGATCCAGCGCAGCGTGATGGCCGGTGACGACGAGGTTGGCGTCACCGTGATTTCCATCGCCTCGCGGATGGACGCTGGCTTGGTGTACGAGCGGGTCGCGACCACCATCGGTCCAAGCGAGACCAGTGGCGATCTGCATGACCGTCTCGCGCAGCTCGGCGTGCCGGCGATGGTGGGGGTGGTGCGGGGCTTGCTCGACGGGACGGCGCGCGGGACCACGCAGGATGAGTCGCTTGCCACGCGCGCGCGCAAGCTTGCCCGCGCGGATGCATGGGTCGATCTTCGCGGCTCGGCCCGTGACGTCTGTGCGCGCATCAACGGGTTGTCGCCCTGGCCCGGGACCGATTGCACCATCGCGGGCGATGGACACGAGCCCATGCCGATCAAGCTGCTGCGCTGCCGCGCGGTCGATGCATCGCTGCCGGTGGGCAGCGTGGCCACCAGTGGCGTGGTTGGTTGCGGCGAGGGTGCGATCGAAGTCCTCGAAGCGCAGGTTCCGGGTGGCAAGCCCATGCCGCTGGTCGATCTGATGCGCGGCAGACGCTGGAGCAGGGCGACCTTGGCGAGTGAGCCTCATGCACCGGCTGCGCACTGACGAACTGGACTACCCGCTCGATCCGGCGTGCGTGGCGACGGTGCCTGCTGAGCCGCGGGACAGCGCACGCATGATGGTCGTGCGGCGCTCCAGTGCGGAGGTCGTGCACGCCAGGGTCCGCGACCTGCCGCGGTGGCTGGCGGCCGGCGACCTGCTCGTGGCCAACCACACCAAGGTGGCCCCCGTGCGGTTCGAGGGCGCGCGGCTCGGCGACGCACGCGCGATCGAGGGGCTGTTCGTTGCCCCCGTGGGCGATCGGGCATGGACCGCGCTCATCAAGGGCGCGAAGCGGCTGCGGCCGGGCGATCGGATCGAGTTGCGTGGCGCCACGGGCGAGCGTGTAGAGGTGATCGCGCGCGAGCGCCGCGATGAGTCGTGGGTGATCGACTTCCCCGATGCACCGACGCCGATCCTCGAGCGCGTCGGGCGGGCACCGCTGCCTCCGTACATCTTGGGGGCGAGGCGCGATCGGCACGAGTCGATCGACGAAGCGAGCGATCGCGATCGCTACCAGACGGTCTACGCGCAGGCCATGAGCCGCCCAAGCGTGGCTGCCCCCACGGCAGGGCTGCACCTGACGCCTGAACTCCTGCAACTCCTTCAGCAGCAGGGCGTTGCGTGGTCCAGCGTGGAGTTGCAGGTGGGTCTTGGGACCTTCAAGCCGGTCGAGGCTGAGTGGCTCGATGAGCACCCGATGCATGCGGAGTGGTGCCGGATCGAGCAGGCATCGCTCGATGCGGTCGGCGCGACCCGTGCGGCTGGCGGGCGAGTGATCGCGGTGGGCACGACGAGCGTTCGCGTCCTCGAGAGCCTGCCTCTGCCCCCGAGCGCGGGGGAGTTCGAGACCCGGCTCATGATCGCGCCCGGTCATGCGTTCGGTCTCGTGGACGGGCTGCTGACCAACTTCCACCTGCCTCGGAGCACGCTCTTGGCGCTCGTGGGTGCGATGGTCGGGTTGGAGCGCCTCCGGTCGCTCTACGCCGCCGCCCAACGCGAGGGCTACAGCTTCTACTCCCCCGGCGACGGCCTGCTCATCCTGCCGTGAGGCGCGGGCGTGGGATCGTCGGAATTTCCCGTCGGAAAGTCGCGCGCCGAGCCGATGGAACCCCGAGCGCGCATGACGGCGCGCGGTAGGCTTGCGACACGTCACGGAGGACGAAACGATGCAGGTGAGTGCGCTCGTGAAGGCAGTCGATGGAGTGACCTTGGTTGCAGGCGGCGAGGTCGAGGTCGCATCGCTCGCGGATGACTCGCGCCA
>JASGCG010000157.1 GCA_030054235.1 Bacteroidia bacterium | reverse complement strand
GCTGCTGAGGGGAGGCGGTACATCGGGACGAGGAGCCGGCGGTGGTTCGACGCCCGGTGCCGAAGTCGTCGAAGGCGCCGTGGGCTCGGGCGCCGCCGTGGGCGTAGACAGGTCATGCCCGTGCCGCTCGCACTCCCGCGCCAACGCAGGCACATCCCGCAACCGGAACCAGCTGCGGCGCCCCTCTTGGGTGATCAGGGTGTCGGGCCCGATCTTGCGCAAGGCGATCAGCCGACGGACCTCCTGCTGGTCGAACGGTCCCATGGTCGTTCCGTCGTCACGCTTGATGATGAAGCCGGCCATGCTTAGTCCTCTTCGGTTTCCTGACCGATGATTGAACGACGCCGTCCTGCCATCGGCTGAACCACGACCCGCTCAGGAACAATCCCGGCTGGTGCGTCACAGAACATCATTGAGACCGTTCTGTGATCACCCCTACGATCCCCCCATGGACGCCATTTCCCTCATCATCGGCCTCGTCCTTGGCGCCGCCGTCGGCAGCGCCCTCGCGTTCCTTGCGCTGCGCGCCCGGCAGACCGCCGCACAGGCCGGGGAGCACGCCGCCGCCGAGCTCGCTCGCAGCGAGTCAGCCAGCCTGAAGCAGGAAATCGCTCAATCGCGCGAGCGGGCCTCGACCGCTGAGCAGGCGCACGCCGGGACCAAGGCCACGCTTGCCGCCGTCACCCTGCGGGCGCAGGAACTGTCCACCGCCGCCAAGGCTGAGCGTGATCGCGCCGATGCCGAGGCCGCCGCTCGCGCCACGCTGCAGGCCGACTTCAGCGCCCTGCGCACCGAACTCAACGAGCGCGAGCGCAACCTGCGTGAACAGGCCGAACTGCTCACCCGCGCGCAGGAACAGCTGAAGGTCACCTTCGAGGCGACCGGCGCCAAGGTCCTGCAGGCCAGCGCGGAGCAGTTCCTCAAGCAGGCCAGGGAACAGTTCGAGGGCCAGAATAAGCTCTCCGAGCAGGATCTCGCCGCACGCCAGCAAGCGATCGATGCCACGCTCAAGCCGCTGCAGGAGCAGCTGGCCAAGCAGGAGGCGCTGGTCACGGCGCTCGGCGAGAAGCGAGAGGGCGATGCCAAGGCGCTCACTGAACAACTCCGCCAGATCTCCGAGCTGCAGCAGGCCGCGAGTTCGGCGGCGCAGCGGCTTTCGAGCGCGCTCAGCGACAACCGCCAGCGCGGCCGCTGGGGCGAGGTCGCCCTGCGCCAAGTCGTCGAGATGGCGGGGCTGCAGGCCGGCATCCACTTTGACGAACAGTCGAGCGTCGCCGGGCAGGAAGGCCGCCTGCGCCCCGACATGGTGGTCAAACTGCCTGGGGAACGCACGATCGCCATCGACAGCAAGGTGCCCTTGGCGGCCTACCTCGCCTCGATCGAGCCCACTGCCACCGATGCCGAACGCACGGCAGCGCGGGCGGCCCACGCCGATGCCGTGCGCAGTCACGTCAAGGCGCTCGCGTCGCGCGGCTACGCCGAGGCCGTGGGCGGCGAGATGGAGTTCGTCGTGCTCTTCATCCCGATCGAAAGTGCGTTCACGGCAGCGTTCGAGAGCGATCCAAGCCTGCACGCCAATGCCATGGATCAGTACGTGCTCGTGGTCACGCCGAGCACGCTGCTGGCGCTGCTGCGCACCGTGGCCATGCACTGGTCCAACGTGGCGCTCGCCGAGAACGCTGCGCGGATCGGCGAGCACGCCAAGGACCTGGTCAATCGATTGCGCACCTTTGCGGAGCACTTGGCGAAGGTTGGAACCCAGCTCTCATCGGCCACCAACGCCTACAACAAGGCCGTCGGTTCGTTCGAGTCCCGCCTGCTGCCAGGCGCCAATCGCGTGGCCGAGATGACCGCGGCGGATGCCGTCGAGGCTCCTGAACAGATCAGCGCCCTGCCCCGGCAGCTCGAACTGCCGGAGAGCGAACGGGGCGACTGATCCACCCGCCGCGGCTCACGTCCACCACGGCGTGGCGGGCTTCTCCTCGATGATCGCGTCAGTCAGGAAGTCGATCGCCTTCGTCAGGCCTTCCTCGATGCTCATGAGCGCATCCTCGTGCTCGATCGAGAGCACGTGGTCGTAGCCGTAGCGGCGGAGCGTGCTCACGAAGGGCTTCCAGAACTCGTGCCCATGGCCGTAGCCGCAGGTGCGGAAGTTCCAGCTGCGCCGCGTGAGCGCCGTGTACGGCCGCGCATCGAGGTACCCGTTGAGTGGCCCCTCGTAGCGGTCAAGCTCGGTGTCCTTGGCGTGGCAGTAGAAGAGCAGCCCACGCTCGCCGAGCTCGCGCGCGGCGAGGATCGGATCGATCCCCTGCCAGAAGAAGTGGCTCGGGTCGAGGTTCGCACCCAGCACCGGCTTGCCCTTCAGCCCGCTCGCCTTCGTCGCGCGCTCGCTCAGCCGGATGAGCGTGTCCGTGTTGTAGGCGCAGAAGCCCGGGTGCGCTTCCCACGCGGTCTTCACGCCGTGCTTGGCGCAGAGCTTCGCCTGCTTCGCCCAGTACGGCACGAGCACCTCGTCCCACTGGTACGCCAGGATCCCCGTGAAATCGTTCGGCCACGGGCAGGTGACCCAGTTGGGCGTCGCATCCTTGCGCGAACCACCGGGGCAACCGCTGAAGGTGATCACGATGTCCGTACCAAGCGCGCGCGCGAGCTTCACGGCCGTTTCGTACTCGTCGTGGTGGGCCTTGGCGATCTTCCGGTCCGGGTGCACGGGATTGCCGTGCACGGCCAGCCCGCTGAGCTCCAGATGGTGGTCGCGCAGCAGCCCCTTGATCCGGTCCTGCTCCTTCGCGCTCGCCAGCACCTTGCGCGGATCGAAGAACGGCTTGCCCGGATACGCCCCCACCGGCAACTCGATCGCATCGAGCCCCATGTCGGCACAGTCGCGCACGACGTCCTCGAACTTGCGTCCTGTGAACAACGCCGCCATCACGCCGAGCTTCATCGAGGCCTCCTGGGGTTGAGTGCGGACGATAGTGGCTTCGAAGCCCCTTCGCCCCGGTTGCGCCGGGCCACGGCTTCACGGACAATCGAGCGATGCACTGCCCACGCACCCCCACGGTCGCGGCGCTCGCCGCGGCGATGGCCCTGCTTGCCATCACCTGCGCGCCGTGCCATGGACAGTCGCCGGCCACGAGCCCCCCCGCCGATCCAGGGGCGCCCTCGCAGGCCGCCCCCGCGACAGCACCCGCTCCCGCGACCGATGCGCCGGCCCCGCCAGCCGCCGAGCAGCCGCCCGAAGGCGCGATCCGTCGCGTGCACGTCGTCGAGAGCCGTTCGCGCGAGTTCGGCGGCTGGGTCATCGCTGACGACGACACGACCTTCACGATGCAGCGCGGCTCGACGGTGGTCACCTTCGAGCATGGCCGCGTGCTGAACGTGATCGAACTGGTCGATGTCCCGGCCAGCGGCGCGACCGGGCTCATCACGATGCGCGACGGCACCAGTATTCGCGCGCACATCCTTGACGATGGCTTCGATGCGGTCGTCTACTCGATCGCCGGCATCCGGACCGTCGTGCCGCGCGACCGTGCCTGGCAAGTCACGCTCGATGTCGGCTTCGACGAGCGCTACCGAAAGCTCAAGGCCGCGCTGCGCGATGACGACGTCGATGGCCGCCTCGCGATGTGCCGCTGGCTCTTCGAGCAGCGTGCCTATGACGAAGCACTGACCGAAACGCGAGCCCTCATCGCCACACGCCCCATCGACGAGGCCAAGAGGCTGCTTGCCGCGATCGAAGCGCAGGTCGCTGTCTTCCGCAGCACGCCCAGCGACGCGGCGGCCCCAGAAGGCAGCGGCGCCTCGCGCCCGCCACGCGCGCCCTCCGCAGCGCTTCCCGACCGTCTCCTCACGCCTTCGGAAGTCAACCTGATCCGGGTCTACGAGATCGACTTCAATCGCCCCCCGAAGGTCACGGTCTCGGCCGACACCATCAAGGAGCTCATCGCCTCGCACGCCTCGAGCGACCTGATCCCCGAGTCCGAGTCCGGGCGCACGCGGCTCTTCACGCAGGACCCCATCGAGCTCGTCAAACTCATGTTCGACCTGCGCGCACGCGAGCTCTACGAACGCATCCAGGTCGAGACCGAACCGCACGCGCTGAACCTGTTCCGCACCAAGGTGCACAACGCATGGCTCCTGGGCAACTGCGCCACCAGCCGCTGCCACGGCGGCCTCGACGGCGGGAACTTCTTCCTGCACGCGCGCAACGGCAACAGCGACTCGGTCCGCTACACGAACCTGCTCATCCTGCTCGAGTCGCGCTTCGATGGCCGGCCGATGGTCGACTTCGACCAGCCCCACGATTCGCTGCTCGTGCAGCATGCGCTGCCGCGTTCGAGCGCCCGCTTCCCCCACCCCGACGTGCCAGGCTGGAAGCCTGTCTTCGACCGCACCAACGAGCGGCTCATGGCCGACTGCGAACGGTGGATCGCCACGATGCACCGTCCCCGTCCGGAGTACCCTGTCGACTTCGATCCACCGTCCCTCCGCTCGCCCGACGCCGGCGACCTGAAGGATGTCCCCGAGTCCCGCTGAACACGCTTCCACCAAGCTCCCACCACGCTCCCATCAGGGCAACCACCATGAACCGCACCCTTGCCGCTTGCTGCCTCGTCACTTTGCTCGCCGCCTGCACCGATCCGCAGGCCCGCAATCCCGAGGACGCCACCACCGCGATCCGCACGTGGGGCCAGAAGCTCGCTGCAGCCAACGATGCCGAGAC
>JASGCG010000156.1 GCA_030054235.1 Bacteroidia bacterium | reverse complement strand
GCCAGCCGGTCGATGCTGATCGGTCGCGTGCGTTGCGTGAGTGGATCGAACTGATCCGCAAGCAGAACGCCGGTCTGCTGAGCCTCGACTGGGTCAAGGTCTGCCATGCGCCGGAGCAGACCACGCCGCAGCAGCGTCGCGAGGCTGCCGAACTCGTGGGCAAGTTCCCCCTCAAGCGCGGCATGACGCTCCAATCGAGCTCGCAGCGGCTCGACGGGTTGAGCACCTACGCGCCCATCGGGGTCATGATGGCAGCTGAGGGCAATCGTGGCACGCGCCGCGTGGTCCTCTGGCGCCCTGCGCAGGAGGTCCTCGCCATCTCGCAGTCGCTCGGTCGGAGCACGCTCGTTCCCGTCCGCGTCACCAACGGCACCGCCAGCGATGCGGGCCTCGCACTCGGGCGCGGCCCCATCCTCCTCTATCGCGACGAAGCCCAACAGAACAAGCCATGACGAACGCCGACCCAAACAACCGTGCCGCACGCCGCCTCGATGCTGCCGCCGCGGCCTACCGATTCAAGGCACTCGACCCCGAGGCCCGCTGGGGTTTCAAGGCCGGCTCTGGCACCACGCCGAGCCAGCTCTCGTGCCTCGTCGCAACCGTGGCGGTAGCCGGCGGTGCGTACCTGATCGTCGGACTGCTTCGTGGCACGGCATGGGGCGGTTTCCTGTGGCACGAGATGACCGCGTATCAGTACATCCCGATCCCGGTGATCGTCTTCAGCATCTGGTGCTTCGCGTTTCTGTGGCTCAAGGCGCTGAAGATCAGGGCGCAGCGTGCCGTGCTGGCCGCGCCCGTGCTGCCCACCGGCAACACCTTCACGCTCACCGCCGAGACCGCCGATGCGGTCGTCGACCGGATCGATGCGATCGCCGACGAGCCCGAGCGGTTCCTCTATCTGGCGCGGGTGCGCGGGGTGCTGCGCATGATGCGCAACCTCGGCCGCGTTGGCGATGTGGATGAACTGCTGGCGTCGCGTGCGGAGCAGGACGAGGCGTCGAACGACTCGGGCTACACCGTGTTGCGTGGGTTCATCTGGGCGATCCCCGTGCTGGGCTTCATCGGCACCGTGCTCGGCCTGACCGAGGCCATGGGGCAGTTCGGCGCCACGCTGGGCTCCGTCCAGGATGGTGCCGGTTCGTCGCAGGTCTCTGCGCTCGTGCAGAACCTGACGGGCGTCCTCGATGGCCTGAAGACGGCGTTCGTCACCACGGGCCAGGCCCTGGTCGCGGTGCTCATCATCCAGCTCGTCATGATCGCAGTGAAGCGGGCCGACGAGCAGCTCCTCGATGACATCCAGGGCACCTGCACCCGAACGATCGTCGCGCGCGTGCGCCTGAGCGGGAACGGCTGATGGCCCGGCGCTCCGCCGAGGCACCGGTCACGTTCTTCTCCTTCCAGGACGTGCTGCTCTCGCTCATCGGGATCACCATCCTGGTGACGGTGCTCCTCATCATCAGTTCAATGGTGCAGGCGGTGGAAACGGTCCAGCAGGCGGTTTCCGCGGCCCAGTCCGATCCTGCCTCCGCGGCCACGGTCAACGCGTTGAAGGAACGCCGTGACCAGCTGACCGAGGCGCTTCGTCGCGCACAGCGGCGGCCCAACGAGGACCCGGCCGCGCGACGGGCCAGCTTGCGTCAGGAGGTGCTCGCCGCACGCGAGGAACTCGACGACCTCAAGCGCGAGATCGAGCAGCTCGAGAAGTCGCTCCGCGACATCCTGCTGCGCCATCCTGAGGCCGGTGCCGCGCGGCGCTTCCAGTCGCTTGAGGAGCGCAGGCAAGAGCTCGAGTCTGAGCTCGAGCGCGAGCAGCGACGTCGCCAGGTCACCTACCTGCTCGGCGATTCACCCAAGGGCATGCCCGTGGGGGTCGAGGTCAGCTCACGCGGCTTCCTCGTCTTCTCGGTCGAGAAGGGCGGTGGGGCGCTCATGGTTTCTGCCGATGGCTCGCTCACGGCGATCACCGAGGCAGCAACCGTGATCGCTGGTGGCAAGCCGTTCTACCTCCTCTTCGTGGTCAAACCGTCGGGGATCGATCACTACCGGGGCATCGTCGTCGAGCGCAACGCGATGCCCGAGGCGCTTCGCCCAGGCATGGGGCTTGATCTCGTGGCCGAGTCGTCGATCCTTGACGGCGCCATGCCCGGTCGCCAGGAGCCGGCACCATGAGCCGCCGTCGCCGTGGATCGGCCGACGATGGCGGCAGCCTCGAGCTCCTGCTCGATCCCATCTGCAACATGTTCGGCACGATCATGTTCGTGATGCTGATCGCGGCGATCATGGCGATGGCCAAGGCGAGCCAGGTGACGGCCGAGGGCATGCGTCGGGCCGCCGAGGGCACGCCGACGGTCCCCGCGGATGCAGTGGTGCTCCAGGAGGACATCGCTGACCTTGAGCGCCGGTTGCAGGAGCAGCCTGCCGCGAAGATCGACCCCACCACGGCCGAGCGCATGGAGGATGTCGAGCAGGCGATGGGCGAGATCGCACGGCGTCGAAAGCTGCTCGCGGCCTACGAGCGATCGGTCGAGGCCGCCGGGCGCGACCTCACGACGATGGCCGAGCTGGTGCAGCCGCTCGAGGCCGCGATCTCCCGGCTCGAGGAGGACTTGAAGCTCGCCCGGCAATCGAAGTCACGCGCTGCACGCCCGCCGATCGAGCGGCTCATCACGCAGCGGGCGTTCACGGTGGTCGTGTGGGGGGATCGGCTCTACGCGATCTGCCGTTTCGCCCCAGGGCCCCGGCCGCGTGAACGATGCCTGTGGTACTCGCTGTGGCATCCGCAGCACACGGTCGTGTCGCGCTGCATGGTCCCTGTTCAGAACTGCGAGCGCGGCCAGGAGCGCATCGAGCGCGATGTGGTGCTGGCTGCGGGCAAGGGGATCGACCTCACCGCGGGCAATGCCGTCGAATCGGATCCCGCGTTCCTGGATCTCCTGGCCACGCTTGATCCGAAGAAGGACTTCATCGACTTCGAGGTCGCGCCCGACTCCTTCGACACGTTCTTCCTTGCCAAGCGGCTCTTCGTCGACCGAGGCTTCGAGTACGGCGTCAGCGTGAACACGCAGCCGTTGCCGGAGTACCACGACCTGGTGGTGCCTGGCCAGCCGCGCGGGCTCTGACCGGTCCGCGGCACGAGGGCGCTGGCTCAGCGCACCAGACGGAACTCGCCGTCGTTCTCGTCGGCGATCTGCTCGAGGATCGCGATCGCCTGCGGAGTGTCGTCGAAGCCCAGCGTGTTGATCTGCGTGATCGTGGCGCCGTCGTTGAGCTCGCGGATCCGGTCCGGCACGTCGGTCGGGATCAGCCCGTCGGTCAGGATGAAGATGCAGTCGGGAATCGGGTCCATCGATTCGAACGCGAACTGCAGGGCAGGCAGGGGATCGGTCCCGCCCATCAGGCCTTGCTGGCGGATGCGCTCGACTGCTGCCTTGGTGTCGACCCCGGCCTCGAGCCAGCCGTCCTTCAGCGCGGCAGCGCCATCGGTGAAGAACGCCACGCAGAACTCGGTGCCGGCGGGAAGGGACTCGATCGCCTTGATGAGCTCGGCCTTGGCATGCTCGAACTTCGTTGTGTTGCCCCATGAGGCGCCCATCGAACCGGACACATCGATGATGTACATGAATCGGCTGCCGCCACCCTTCACACCCATGAAGGTCGAGACCTTCGTGGCGCGCTTGGACTCGGGCGCTGCAGCCGCGGCAGCCTGTCGTGCTTGGCGCGCGCGCTCGGCCGCCGCTGGATCAGGGCCATCGCGTCGCAGCGATTCGAAGCGTGCCGGATTGCAGGGTACGTACCGCTTGGACCCGAGCTGCAGTGCGTTGGTCTCGCGCTTCCACTGGAGCACCCAGGGGCCAGCGCCGGACGGAGCCTCGAACGATGCGCCGCCGACGGAACCGCCGCGCGCGGGGAAGCGGCTGGTGAGCGACGCATCGAGCGAGAGCGTGCACTCGCCGTCGAGCGTGCCCGCAGCGCGCGCCGCCGACGCGATCCGGAACTCGCCCGGCATGACGACGGGCGCCGTGCCGGAGACCACCCGCAGCACCGTCACCACGCCACCGACCATGTCGATGCTCAGCATCGATTGGCTGTAGCCGCCGATGCCGAAATCGGCGGTGCTGTCGGACGACTCCTGGATCCACGTGCCGTGCAGCGGGTGCTGCACGACGTCAGCACGCTGCTCACCCGCGCGCTTCAGCGCCTCGGCATCGCCGTTCAGGCGATCGACCTCGAGTTCCGGCAGATCAGGATCGCCCTCGGGCGCGTTGCTGGTTGTGTCGCTTGGATCGGCAGGCGAAGGAGCCTTCTCCTGGACCGGTGCCGCCGCAGCGGCGGGGGCAGAGCGCGTGCGCTCCTTCGCGCCTTCATCGATGCCGGTCGGCGTGCCGGTGTCGGCTTGCTTCGCCTTGGCATCGCCCAGGCCATCTCCGCGTGTGGAGCCCGTGGCCTTGTCCTTCGACGCGGTCGTGGTCGAGTCGCCGGAACTCGTCGAGGTCGCGCTGGTGGTGGCATCAGGTGCGGTCGCCTTCGATGCGCCCTTGGATGGCTTCGAGGCGTTCGAATCGCGCGCACCGTTGGCCGCAGTCTGCTTGCGGGTGCTCGGATCGGCTGGATCGCCGCCGGGCTCGTTCTCGTCAGAGCCGCTGCCGTCGGCGGGCCCGGTCCGGCCGCGACGATCCAGTGAGCGCTCGTCACGCGGTGTTCGGTTGGGATTGGAGCCGGCCTTCACCAGATCGTCGAGCCCGCG
>JASGCG010000155.1 GCA_030054235.1 Bacteroidia bacterium | reverse complement strand
CGCGCTCGATGTCCAGGCGCCGGGGCGGGACCGTGCAGGTGATCGTGCCGCCGGCGACCGAGGGCGCGAAGCCCAGCGTGCGCAGCGTGGCGAGCATCTCGTCGGCCGGGAGCGGGTAGCCCAGGACGCGTTGCGCTCGTTCGACGCGCACCTGCACGGAGCGCGGCGCGGGGAGCGACGGACCAGCGGCCACGCGACCACCATCGAGGCGGCCGCCGGCATGCTCAAGGATCAGCGCGACGAGTCGATCGGCGGCGGCATCGACATCTGCCGGTGCCACACCGCGCTCGAAGCGGTACGAGCTGTCGCTGGCGACCTTGAGCCCGCGGCTTGAGGAGCGCACGGACTTCTGCGCGAAGGTCGCGGCTTCGATGAGGACATCCGCCGTGCGCTCGCTGACTGCGCTCGGCGCGCCACCCTTGACCCCCGCGATGGCGGCGGGCACGGCGGCATCGGCGATGACCAGATCGCCCGCACGCAGCGCGAGCGGCTTGGCGCCTTCGCCGATGGGCAGGAGCGATTCGCCGTCCTTGGCTGGGCGTATATGGATCGCGGGGCCAGCCAGCCGCGACAGGTCGAAGACGTGCGTGGGCTGCCCGCACTCGAAGAGCACGTAGTTGGTGGCATCGACGAGGATGTTGCGGGGAATCTGGCCGATCGCGCGCAGGCGCTGCTGCATCCACTCGGGGCTCGGCCGCACGCTCACGCCGCGGATCACGCGCGCGGTGTAGAGCGGGCATGCCTCGTGGTCGTGGTTCGTGATCGGCACCGGACCCGTGCCATCGGGGATGCGCGCGAACGTGGGCTCCTTGACCGAGCGGCCGGTCATGGCGGCGAGCTCGCGCGCCAGGTTGAGGTGGCTCAGGCAATCGCCACGGTTGCTCGTGAGCTCGACCTCGAGCACCACGTCGCCGTCATCGGTCGATTCACGGTGCTCGACGGGGAAACCGACCCGGGTGAACGCGTCGGCGGCCTCGTCAGGAGTCACCGGTCGGTCGAGGTAATCGTTGAGCCAGCGGACGCTCGTGCGCATGGGTCGCAAGGTAGCGCAAGGGTCGGATGGCGGCGGGGGTGCGAGCGCCGTGCTACCTTTCCGCGCATGCTCGTCCTCCGTCGATCGGCCGTGCTGCTTCTGGCGACCTTGCTTGCGGCGTGCGCATCGAGCGACCAGGTCAAGGACCAGTCCGAGCCCACGATCGACATCACCGTGCTCGTCGACGAGGGATTGAAGGGCGATGATCGCGCGCAGTTCCAGCCGGCCCGCTACACGCTCTTCCCGGATGGTGCGCTGCATGGCCAGGTCGGTGGCGGGCTGACGATTCGAGACCGCCCGCCGCGCGTGCGCGTGCTCACGCCGACGCAGCTCAAGCCGATCTGGGATCGCTTCGAAGCCGTGATGGACGCGCAACCGCCGTTCCCGCCGGGCGCGCCCGGCAGCGACATGCCGTGGATCACGTCCGTTCGCCCGACCCCGGGTGACGTGACGATCATCGTCTGGATGACGCACGACCAGCGTGGCACGTGGTCGGTCACCCGGCTCGATGCCGCAGCGCGACAGCAGCCCAACGAAGTGGCCTCGCTGGTGCGCACGCTTGCGTCGGCCTGCTGGATGGATGACCTTCCGGCCGATCGCGACCTGCCGATGCGCTACGACTTCGGTGCGGATCCATACGCCACCATGCGCGGGAACGCCGCGCTCACCACGCCATGAGTGGAGCGCATTCTGAAGCACGCGCGTGTGGATCGATTTCATGCGTGCGCGTGCTGGCCGTGCTTGGTCCGCCGGCTGTGATGGCATCGCTGGCCTTGGCGCTGGCGTCGTGCGCTGCGGCGCCGGGCGTGCAGGCGCCGCGTGGCGTGCCCGGCTGCGAGGCCGCCGTCGACGTCTGGTGGGCCGATCCGCCCAAGGCGCGCTTCGAGTACGTGCGGCTCGATCGCGGAGACTTTGGATGGGGCGGCGGCATCGATGCATTCGATCGACGCACGACGTGGGGCATGACGCTTTCGCCGGAGGACTGCGCTCGGGTGTCGTCGGAACTTGCCGCGATCGATTGGCCTGCGCTCGCTGCGAAGATGGAGAGCGTGACCGAGGATCGCGCGTACGTCGTGATCGTGACGGGAAGGCCCGATGAGCAGCGCGTGCGTGTGCAAGCCGATGACGCGGCGATTGCCAAGCTGCGCACGACGCTGATGGCGATCGCGGCTCGACGGCTCGAGGGCACGCTTGATGAGTTGCCCAAGGCAGGTCAGCGGTTTGACCAGACGCGCGACTGAGCGGTTGCCCGGGAGTGTCAAGGGTTCCCGCCGGGATTTCGGTGCAGATCGTGCTCGGTTCCGCTGACGCATCCTGAACGAACTTCTTGCGGTTTTCTTGGCGCACCCCCTCGCCGGGCTAGGGTGGCCATGCAACGGGTGTTGCAGATCAAGGAGCGTGCCCATGGAGCAGTCCATTCGGTGGCACGCGGTGGCCGGGGCGTATGAGCATCACCGCGACCGTCTCGTCAGCAGCCTCTCAAGGCTGTATCCCCATGCCGTGGTCGAGGATGCCGTGCAGGACCTCTTCCTGAAGCTCGCCCGCATCGGCTTCGGCGATCCTGAGCAGCTCACCGATCGCTACCTCTGGCGGGCCGCCAACCGCGCGGTGCGGCGGCGCATCCGGGTCGAGCAGCGTCGCCTGATCCGGCTCGAGGCGCATGCTGCGGCAGACTGGTCCCTCGACGACACGATCGAGGCCATGCACGCGTGCATGGCGCACCCGCAGGTGCAGCGCGAGTCGCTGGCCCAGGCGCTGGGCGCAGTGGATCCCCGAGAAATCGAGATCTTCCGCATGCTGATCTGCCAGGGCATGACCTACCGCGAGGCGGCGTGCGCCCTGGGGGCCCCCGAGCACGAGGTCACCAACCTGCGGGTCCGCGGCTTGCGCCGCCTGCGTGAGCGAACCGTTGCAGCCGCTGGCTAGCGCGGTTGGCGCGGCGCGAGCGCGGTGCCAACGCGGCTGCGATCGCGGGGCGATCGTGGGGAAGATCGTGGGGAAGATCGTGGGGGAGTCGCGCATGCCGCCCGCGTCGTTGGGCGTCGGCCCTAGACTCATCCCTCCATGACGGATCCGATCGTCGGCATTGATCTGGGCACCACGAATTCGCTCGTCGCGATCGCCGACGCGCGTGGTCCGCGCGTGCTTGGGCCGGGTCGGGGGTTGGTGCCCAGCGTGATCCGGGTCGATGCTTTGGGGGTGGTGGTTGGCGAGCGGGCGAGGGCCGAGCGCGCCCAGCACCCGCACACCACGGCAGCGAGCGTGAAGCGGCTCATCGGTCGCTCCGCGGCCGAGGTTCGCGATGCAGGTGCGCCGCACGGCCTGCACGTGGTCGATGGGCCGCGTGGGCTCGCGGCGGTCGGCCTTGCTGATCGGACGCTCTTGCCGCAGGAACTTTCGGCGCACGTCCTGCGCGAACTCGCCCAGGTGGCTTCGGCCGCGCTCGGTGTGGCGGTGCGGCGCGCGGTGATCACCGTGCCGGCCTACTTCGACGATGGCCAGCGTCAAGCCACGCGTGATGCGGCGCGACTCGCTGGGCTCGAGGCCGTTCGCATCGTGAACGAACCGACCGCAGCCGCGCTCGCCTACGGCATCGGTCGTGGCCATCGCGCGGCGGAAACCGTGGCGGTCTTTGACCTCGGCGGCGGGACCTTCGACCTGAGCATCCTCTCGGTGATCCCGGGTGAAGGAACTAGTTTGGATGGCGAGTTCCTGCAGGTCCTCGCGACGGCAGGCGACACCGCGCTCGGTGGTGACGATCTCGATGCGGCCATCGTGAACGAGGCCCTTCCGCGCTACGAAGCGTGGCTTGGCGGGCCGGCGACGCCGCATGGCCTGGAACTGCTTCGCGCCGCGGCCGAGCGTGCCAAGTGTGCGCTCTCGACCGCTGAGCGCGCGAGCGAGCGCATCGAGCACCCGCACGGTGCGTGGGAGCTCGTGATCGATCGTGCGTTGCTCGAGTCGCTCGCCGAGCCGCTCATGGAGCGCATGGCAGCGTGCTGTCGGCGCGCACTCGCCGATGCGGGCTCGCCCGCGATCGATCGCGTGGTGCTCGTCGGCGGAAGCACCCGCGTGCCGGCAGTGCGTGCGCTCGCAGGCCGCATCTTCGGGGTCGAGCCGTACACCGCGCTCGATCCGGACGTGGTGGTGGCGCTGGGTGCGGCACTGCAGGCACAAGTGCTCGCCGGAGGGCGCACCGATTTGCTGCTCATGGACGTCGTGCCCTTGTCGCTGGGCATCGAGACGGCTGGCGGTGCAGTCGCGAAGATGATCGTGCGCAACAGCGCCATGCCTGCGCGGGCGACCGAGATGTTCTCGACCGGCGTCGACGGCCAGACCGCGGTCAAGGTGCATGTGGTGCAGGGCGAGCGCGAACTCGTGAAGGATTGCCGCAGCCTGGCCACGTTCGAGCTGCGCGGCCTGCCGCCCATGCCGGCAGGGATCCCGCAGGTGCAGGTCGACTTCATGGTCGATGCGAACGGCGTGCTCGCGGTGCACGCCGTGGAGCGTCGCAGCGGCCGTCGTGCGCAGGTGCAGGTCGTGCCCGCGTACGGGCTCACCGCCGATGAAGTCGATCGCATGGAGGCCGACTCGCTGGCCCACGCCCGCGAGGACATGCACGCACACCGCGTGATCGACCTGGTGGTGAACGCACGGCTCGACATCACCTGGATCCAGGACGCCCGCTCGCGTGCTGGCGCGCTGCTTGATGCCGCGTACCTCGAGGACCTCGAAGGCCACCTGACCCGACTCAAGGGCTTCATCGCGCTTGCCGAGCGCTCGCCAGCGCAGGTCGATGCGGATGCGTTCCACCA
>JASGCG010000154.1 GCA_030054235.1 Bacteroidia bacterium | reverse complement strand
GTCGAGTCCCTCCGCCAGCGCAAGTCAAGCGTGGTGGGCATCGTTCTCCACCCGACCCGAGCATCGCGTGAGGTGACCGCGCCTTTGCAGCGCGCGCTCCGCACGATCGATGCCGATCCCGAAAGCGATGTGGCGTGGGGGATCATCACGGCACGATCGGCTGCGGGGGCGCGCCGCTTGGTGGAGCATGCCGAGCCGCTGACGATGTCGATCGCCGCAGGCACGGCGGATTTCCCGATGCAGCGCTTCGACCACAGCGCATGGTGGAGCGAGGAGGCGGCACACCGCTTCACGCTGCATCACGATGGCCGGGCCATCGATCCACTGCTCGATGCGGCCACCATCGGCAACGCCGCGCACGCCGTGCTCGATGTGCCGCGCATCGACCTGCTGATGACCGGCGGCCACGCCACCGAGAAGGGACTCGAGCTGGGATTCCGCCGCCCGGCAGGAGCGGTCGAGCCGCGCAATGGTGCACTCGTCGTCCGCTGCCACGATGGACGTGTGCTGCCGCTGGCGCATGCCTCGCCCAAGGCGTGGATCGGTGCCGGCAATTGCCTGCTCGGCCATGTGAACGGTCCCGACTCGCTGGCTGCGGTCGCGATCGAGACGTTCGGCGTGCGCGCGCACGTGGGCTATGTGGTCGTGACGTGGTTTGGCCGCGGCGGCTGGGGCACGCTCGATCGTTTCACGAAGGAGCCAGGCGTGCGCACCCTCAACGAAGCCTGGCGCGAGAACTCGGATGCGATCGTGGGCGAGCTTGCGCGGCGCTGGCCGGGTTCCGAATCGTTGGTGCTGGCGTCGTGGCAGCGCGATGACGTGAACGGCTTCAGCCGCGAGGTTGCAGCGTGGATGAAGGAACGATCGATCGAGGAAGCCGATGCGCGCGACCTGGCGGGGCTGCTCTGGGACCGCGACGCGGTCGTCTACCTGGGCGACCCAGCGTGGGATGTACGGGTGCAGCGCCAGTCGGGCGCGACGACGGATCCGTGGCTTTCCATGGTGGTCCGAGGATCTGGGGCCGAGCCGGCTTCACCCACAGCGCCGGGGGCGTCGTCGGCGCCATCGCCTGCCGCGTCGCCGTCACCTGCTCCATCATCTGCCGCAGCGCCCTCACCCACCGCGGCACCATCATCCACTGGCGCGCCGTGACCGCAGCATCATGAACGACGCCGCGCTGCCCATCAGCGAACTCCTGCTGGCCGGACTGGGTGGCGGTCTCGGCGCGGGTCTGCGAGTCTGGCTGCGATCGATGGCCGTACGCAGGATGCACGGCACGTGGCGCGTGACGCTCGGCGTGAACGCGCTGGGCTCGATCCTGATCGCAGTGATGGCGGCTCCGCTGGTGGACGCGCCCATGCTGGGCGCTCTACTGGTGCCGGGGGTCCTCGGTGGCTTCACGACCTTCAGCGGCTTTGCGCTCGATGCCGTGATTGCCATCGACGAACGCCGATGGTGGCGCGCCGTCACGATCGTGCTGGGAACGCTCGTGGGCTGTCCGCTGCTTTGCCTGGCGGTGCTGCGGTGGGCCGGATCATGAGCGGCACGAGCATCACGCTCGCAGCCGTTGGTGGTGCCGTCGGTGCGGCCCTTCGATTCGTGATCGGTCATGGCGTGCAGGCGATCGGCATGCCTGCCTGGACCGGCACCTTGGCCGCGAACCTGCTGGGCGCGGCACTGTGCGGCGTGCTGGCAGGGCTGTGGATGGAGCGCCATGGATCGGGCTGGCGATGGCGTGGCGATCAATGGCGGCAGGAGGTGGCTGGGGTGGGCGGCTTCTGCGGCGGCCTGACCACGCTCAGTGCCCTGTCGGATGACGCAGCGATCCTCTGGAGCGCGGGTGACGCCACCACCGCAGCGGTCGACCTGGCCGTGCACGGGATCGTGGGGTGTTTCGCGTGTGCGCTGGGTTTCCTGCTGGCGCGTCGATGGGTCCGCGGGCGATACTGCACGGCATGAGCCTGCCTGCTGGAGCGGACCATCCGTTTTTCGATGCCCCGATCACGCCGCGCGTGCTGCGCGGCCAGTGGCGACCGCGCCGCGATGCGTACGCCGCGGCGGGCCTCTATGAACAGGTGCGCATCCGCATCCATCGTGCGCTGACGTGGCTCGAAGCCAGCGAGGCGCGTGGTGCGACCGAGCTCGACACGCAGCTCATCGAGCAGTGGGTCGCGCTGAATGCGCTCTATGGCCGCTGGGATGCGCAGCGCCGTGAGCCCGTGGCGGATGGCCGCGCGCTCGCGCTCTTCGTCGACCAGCTCGTGGCGAGCGACGAGGACGCGATCCTCGCTGGATTCCTGCATCGCCAGAAGGACCTCGTCATGCAGGTCTTCGCGGATCGCTACGTCAACCGGCTCTTCTGGGACGAGCCGATCGACGGCCAGCGCATCGATCATGCGGTCTTTGATGCGCGGAGCCTGCTCGCGCAGGGCAAGCACGCGCTGGTGGTGTCGCGGCTCCTCGCGCGGATCCATTTCGTGCGGTGCCAGCTGGTGCACGGCGGCTCGAGCTACGGCGGTCGCCACAATCGGCGCGCGGTCAAGCGATGCTCGGTGCTGCTGCGGCAGTTCACGATGGTGGCGCTGCACGTGATGATGGAGCACGGTTACGCGGATGATTGGGGTGCTCTGTGCTACCCGCCGGTCGAATGAGCCATGACGCCGATCGGCGATGACGCGTCGACGGCTGGCCGCGGCAGCGACGCGGCGTGGCCGCGCGTGATCCTGCACGCCGACCTTGATGCATTCTTCGCCAGCGTCGAGCAGCTCGATCATCCTGCATGGCGCGGCCGGCCCGTACTCGTGGGTGGTCGGGGGCCGCGATCGGTGGTGGCCGCCGCCAGTTACGAAGCCAGGCGCGACGGCTGTCGCAGTGCGATGCCGATGGCCCAGGCGCTCCGGCTCTGCCCGAGCGCGATCGTGGCGCCGCCGCGCGGTGCGCGATACCGCGAGATCAGCGCGGCCTTCATGGCGATCCTCGGTCGGATCGGTCCCGAGGTCGAGCCGCTCTCGGTGGACGAGGCCTTCGTCGATGCCACGGGATCGCAGCGTCTGCATGGCAGTGGCGCTCGGATGGCGGAGCTCGTCCGAGCGTGGACGCGGTCGGAACTTGGGCTGACCGTCAGCGTCGGCGTGGCGGCGTCGAAGTTCGTGGCGAAGATCGCCAGCGACCTTGAGAAGCCCGACGGCTTGACCGTCATCGAGCCTGCACGCACGATCGAGGCGCTCGCACCGCTGCCGATCGAGCGGATGTGGGGCGTGGGGCCCCGCACGGTGCCACGGGTCCATGCTGCCGGGATCAGGACGTTTGCCGACCTGCAGGCCATCGATGCAGCCGAAGCCAGACGGCGGCTCGGCGATGCAGGCGCGCATTGGTGGGCGCTGGCGCGTGGGCTCGATGGACGTGCCGTGGAGTCTGGTCGCGAGGCGCGCTCGATCGGCCATGAGGAGACCTTCGACAGCGACCTGTCGAGCGAGGATGAGGTGGCGCATCGGTTGCTCCCGTTGGTCGAGGACACGGCGCGCAGGCTGCGCCGCCACGGCGTGCGCGCCAGCACGGTCACGCTGAAGATCCGGTTGGGAGACTTCACCACGCTCACGCGGTCGCACTCGCTCGATGCATCGACCGACCGCACGGACACCCTGTGGGAGACCGTACGCCACCTGCTGCGAACTTGGGCGGCGACGGGGTTCAAGCCCGTGCGACTGGTCGGCGTGCAGTGCGCCAACCTGGAGCGGCGGAGCGATGAGGACGAGCTGTTCCCGGACGTCGAGCAGGAGCGACAGCGCGCACTCGATGCAGCGACGGATCGCATCGCAGAACGATTCGGTGCGGAGGCGGTGCGCCGGGGTGGCGTGGCTGGCCGAGAGCCGCCGCCACCGACGTGAACGGGTCGATGAGGTGGCGCGCGACAGGTCGCGGCCGACGTGAGCGGGTTGGGAACGGCGCGAGCCGATGGCCGCCGACGTGCACGCAAGGAGGCGGCGTCGCCCCCGAGCGGTTGAAGCGACCGTCTCGCGCCTCATGGCCTTCTGGTCTCAAGGGAGTCGACTGTGTAGAGTTCGTGCATGGTGCACCACGGAGCCCTCTTCGTCGTGATGAGTCTTGGACTGGTTGTTGCGGCAGGGGGCGAGCTCCCGGAGCAGTCAAGCCTGGATCCCTGGTTCCGCCTGGTGGGGCGCATGCACCCGCTGCTCGTGCACTTCCCGATCGGCCTGGTGCTTGCGGCCGCCGCGGTCGAGGCATGGCGCTGGGCGCGGCGCGAGCGCGGCGTGTCGGAGTTCACCAGCGTGGCCATGCTCCTGGCGGCGCTCTCGGCCGTCGGTGCCGTGGCGACCGGCTGGATCAATGCCTGGCAGGAAGGCCAGGATGCATCGACCACGCTGAGCCTGCACAGCTGGCTTGGAACGGTCATGGCTGCAGTGCTGTTGACGGTTGCCTGGAAGACGCGCCGTCGCGACGAGCCGCCGGCCGCCGCCGAAGCGCGGTTGATGCCGGCGAGGGTCCTGACCTTGGCGAGCGCCGTCGGCGTCGGGCTTGCTGGCCACTTCGGCGGCGAACTGGTGCACGGCGAGGGCTACGTGGAGAAGGCGCTCTTCGCCGCGCTGGGCATGGACGGTGCTTCGGGCGATGTCGCTGCGCGATCGATCGCGGTCGTCGAAAGCGACTCGTCCGCGCCGGGCGGCACCGCTGTGGCCGTGCGCACCGCGACGGCGGGTACCGTCGACTTCCGAACCCAGGTGCTGCCGATCTTCGAATCGCGCTGCTTCGAGTGCCATGGCAACGGCAAGCGCAAGGGCGGCCTGGCGATGGACTCGGCGGCATCGATGACGAAGGTCGATGAAGACGGCGTGGCCGTGAAGGCTGTCGAG
>JASGCG010000153.1 GCA_030054235.1 Bacteroidia bacterium | reverse complement strand
GAAGCACGCGGGCCTTGACGTCAACGAACGTCGTCGTCGCCAGGTGGGCAAGGTCAGCGTACAGACGAGCCTGGGATCCAAGGAACTCACGGTCACCACCATGGGATCGACCGCGGGCCAGTCGATGCGCATCGACTTCAACCGCGACGAGCAGCTCAAGCGTGACTTCGCCGACCTCGGCCTCACCAAGCAACACTTGGCGCTGCTTGAGCCCACGCGCGACCTCCCGGGGCGCGAGGGCATCATCCTGCTGTGCGCCCCGTCGGGCTTCGGCCTGACCACCATGGCCTACGCCATGCTCTCGCGGCACGATGCCTTCACCAGCAGCGTCAAGACGCTTGAGCGAAGCGTGGACCTGCGCCTCGATGGCGTGGACCAGCTGCAGTTCGACGCGGGGGCGCAGTCCGACTTCGCCACCACGCTCAGGTCGATCATCCGCCGAGGCCCTGACGTCGTCTTCGCGTCGGACGTCAACGACCCTGGCACCGCGAAGGTGATCAGCGATGCCGCTGGGAACCAAGTGCTGACCTATGTCGGCCTGCCGGTCGACGGTGTGCAGCTCGCGCTTGCGCAGTGGATCAAGGCCGTCGGCAGTGCTGGCGACGCAGCCCGCGGCGTCAAGGCCGTCGTGGCCCAGCGGCTGCTGCGTGTTCCCTGCCCCGCGTGCAAGATCATGGGCCCCTGCTCGGCCGACCAGGCCAAGCGCCTGGGCCTTCCCGCCGGCAAGACGATCGAACTCGCCCGCGCCAGCGGCAAGGTGCTCGCGAAGAACGGCCGTGAAGAAGCCTGCGAAGTCTGCTGCGGCTCCGGGTACTTCGGCCTGACTGGCATCCATGAAGTGATGCCGCTCGATGACGAAGCTCGCAAGCTGCTCTCGCGCGGCGACATCGCGGGTGCGTACCAGCACGCGCGGCGCAACCTGCGCATGATGCTGATGCAGGAGTCTGCGCTCATGGCCGTGCGCGACGGTCGCACCACCATCGAAGACGTGGCTCGTGCGTTCGCGCCTGCCAAGCCGGCCGCCCCCGCGGCCGGAGGGGCCAAGCCAGCCGCTCCGGCGGCCGGGGCAGGCAAGCCCGCGGCTGCTCCCAATACCGGTGCCAAGCCCGCTTCACCCGCACCGGCCAAGCCAGCCCCAAAGGCCTGAGGAACGACCATGGATCTCTTCTCGATCATTCTCTGGGCCCTCATCGCACTGATCGCCTACTGGTGGTCCGCGCAAGGGTTCTTCAGCAGCGTCCAGTTCTGCCTCTGCACCCTGTGCGCGGGCGCCCTGGCGTTCGCGCTCTGGGAACCCGGTGCGCATCTCATGCTGCGCGGCGGCTTCCTCGACAACTACGCCTGGGGGCTCTCGCTCGGCGGCCAGTTCATCATCTACCTGCTGCTGGCCCGCGTGATCAGCGAGCGCTTCGTGCCAGCGAACATGCGTTTTCACCCGCTGCTCGACAAGCTTGGCGGCGCGGTGTTCGGCCTGGCGGCCGGCGTCCTCTGCATCGGCATGGCGGGCATCGCGTGTGGCTTCGTCCAGAGCACCAACGAAGTGCTTGGCTTCCGCGGTTTCGTCCGCGATCAGGCGAACAGCGCGCAGCCCAATCGCATGAACACCATGGCACCGCTTCCCGACCCCATGAAGGTCACGGAAACGGTCTACAACACGCTCGGTGGCCGCGGCGGCATGGGCGCCTTCCGCCCGTTCAGCGCGCTTGGACTCGCCAAGCTTCAGCCCAGCCTGACCGACGTGGCCTTCGGCCTGCATCGCGATACATGGAGCGCAGGTGTGGGCCGGACCGCGGTGGCGCCATCCGGCATCACGCTCGATGGTTTCTGGTTCGATGACAAGTACAGCGCGGCGGATGGTCAGCCCGGTGCCTACGCGGTTGGCGTCACGTTCAACTCGACCACCTACGACGGCGGCGAGCAGTTCATCATGACGGGCGCGCAGGCCCGCCTGCTGTCGACCAAGAACCGCGCGGTGGCATTCCCACTCCAGTGGACGCAGGATGGCGCGCAGGCCGGCCGCGAGCTCTTCCCGTTCGACGACACGGCGAACTACGTGACGAGCGCCCCCGGAACGCAGACCGCGAAGGTCGTCCTGGTCTTCCCGGCGGCCGTCTTCGGGGGACAGATTCCCGATTACGTCTTCCTGAAGGGGCTTCGCATCCGGTTGCCCGAACCGCAGGGCAAGTCCATGGCCTCGGTGCTCGAGGTTGAGGGCGGCTCGGCTGCATCATCCGCGCCGATCGACTTCTCGAGTGCACGCGAGGTTCCCGAGGGGGCCGACGGCATCGACAACGTGAACTCGATCAGCCCGCTGCAGCTGAACCTCAACAACATCGGCACCTTCGTCGCTTTCGAGGGCAAGAAGTCCAACTTCCTCAAGCAGGGTGACTACGAGTTCCCCAAGGGCGGTTTCTCGACGGCCGCCAAGAGCGGAGCCATCAAGGGATTCTTCGCCCCCGACGGCACGGCGATCATCCGCCTCAACGTCACGCGCGGCAAGGCCGCAGTTGATCTGCACGAACTCAAGCGCCAGTTCAAGGACAAGCCCCTCGTGCTGGTGGATGCCAACGGCCGAACCTTCCAGCCGATCGGCTACTTCTGGCAGCAGAAGGACAAGGTGCGCGTGCGGCTCGACGCCACCAAGCCCATCACCCGGCTCGAGGACCTGCCGAGCGTGAGCTCATCCGGCGACCAGACGCTGCACTTGATCTTCGCGCCGACCCTCAACGCCGTCATCAAGGGCGTCAGCGTGGGCGACTCGCCGGTCGGTTCATGCAACTACACCGTGGTCGAAGGCCAGGGATTCTGACCCGCGACCACGGGCATCGCGATCTCAGGCGCAGCTCGCCACGGCGGCCTTGATCGCATCAAAGTCGACCTGCACGCCGGGGTTGTCGCTCACCCACTGGTAGGCGACCGAGCCGTCCTTGCGGACCACGAACGCCGCCCGCTTGGCAACGCCCTTCAGGCCCATCAGGTCCTCATGGAACGCCCCGTAGGCTTGGCAGGTTTCCTTGTTGAAGTCCGAGAGCACGGGGAACGGCATCTGCTCGAGCTCGCGCCACTTGGCCACGGCAAACGGGCTGTCGATCGAGATGCCAATCACCCGGGCGCCGAGCCCCTGCCACGCTGTCCACTGATCGCGGAACGCGGCACAGGCCGCCGTGCAGACGCCGCTGAACGCCAGCGGGAAGAACAGAACGACCGTTGGGCCGGGCTGCGAGGAAAAGTCGCTGGCGACCGTCTTACCTGGGGCTTCGGGCAGGTTGAATTCAGGGGCCTTTGAAAGCATAAGAAGTTCCTTGGTTTGGGTGCAGAGGGGCGAGAGGCTAGCCGATTCGAGCTCGGCCGATCATGGAGGAATGTCTGCACCCATTCAAGGTTCGCGTTTGGATCATGCCAAAGTTGAGTTATGGTCGGTCATCCGCTCTACCACTGGGTGGCGGTTGCGTTCCCGTCGTGCGGGGGCGACAAGGTGTGCACCTGTTTCGAACTGTTCCAGTTGGTTCAACCTGAATTCTGAGGAGACCAGAACGATGAAGCGCTTCCACTTCGGCATGCTCGCCACTGCGGCGACCCTGCTGGCCTCGGCGGGCACCGCCATGGCCCAATGTCCGGCCGGCGAAATCGCCGACTGCAACGGTAACTGCTGCCCCGAGACTTGGGTTGGCGACGGCTACTGCGATGACGGCACCTACACCTACAACGGCATCGCCATCTTCCTGAACTGCGAGCAGTTCGGCAACGACGGCGGCGACTGCGGCACGACCGACTGCACCATTCCCGCGGGAACGAGCACCGAATCGGAAGCGACCTGCGGCGAAGACCTCAACGGCGGCTGCAATGGCGGCGCCTACGACCCCGCCACCCTTGGCGCCGAAATCAGCGGCACCTTCTGGGCCAGCGGCGGCACGCGCGATACCGACTGGTACGAGCTCACCGTGACCGAGGCCACTGAGATCAGCCTCGAGATCTACTCCAACGTCCCGTGCTTCGCGGCCGTCGTTGACGCCGCGTGCGGTGGCATCGTGGGCAGTGCGACCACCGGAGCCTGCCCTGGCACCACCTCGGTCTGCGTGACCCCCGGCACCTACTATGTCGTGGCGCTCCCGAGCGTGTTCGAGAGCTTCCCCTGCGGCGGAGCGATCCCGAACGACTACACGCTGAAGATCGGTGGCGTGGCGTGTGATGCAACCCCGCCCGCCAACGACACCTGCGCCAATGCAGCGGTCGCGGTCGAAGGTTCGAACCCGTTCGACAACACGTTTGCCAACACTGACTGGGGCGTCCCCAGCTGCGGCTTCAATGGCGCACCCTTCACGAAGGAAGTCTTCTTCACCTTCACCCCGGCCACGACTGGCTTCTGGTCGCTCGAGACCTGCAGCGGCTCGGCTCCGTTCGACACCGGCATCGAAGTGTTCGACGGCTGCCCCGACGCGGGCGGCACGCAGATTGCTTGCAACGATGACGGCGCTGGCTGCGCGGCATTCGCCTCGAGCCTCGTGTTCGAAGGCACCGCGGGCGTGACCTACACCATCCTGGTGGGTGGATACAACGGTGCCGCAGGAGCGACCGAGTTGGTCATCGCCCCGTCGGCGGGCGCCTGCCCGGCTGGCCAGATCGAGGACTGCAACGGCAACTGCGCCCCCGAGAACTGGGTGGCAGACGGCTACTGCGACGACGGCACCTTCTCCTTCGGTGGCGTTCCGATCTGCCTGAACTGCGAGCAGTTCGGCTTCGACGGCGGCGACTGCACCGTGCAGGGCGACTGCAACGGTGGTGGTGGCGGCGGCGGCGGTGGCGGCTGCGGCACCGGCGGCGACTGCTGCGTGGCTGGCACGGCGGGCGGCTGCATCGACGTCGAGTGCTGCA
>JASGCG010000152.1 GCA_030054235.1 Bacteroidia bacterium | reverse complement strand
CCGATCGAGGAGAGCGCGCTCGTGCGGTTCCTCGAGCGCTGCGAGCACGCGATCGTGGTCGAGCCGAGGCCCGGCAGCACCGCGCCGCGCGTGGTCGGGCTGGCGCAGCGGATCCGCCGTGCGCACGGCCATGCCGCGCAGGTGTGGTGGACGGAGCTCCCTCCGGTCGAGGGCCACGCACGCGTGAGGCTCGAACCCAACGAAGGCACGCGCAGCTCCACGCTCGTGCGCAAGATGATCCATCTGCTGGATGAGCTGCGGCCGAGCAAGGATCCGCATGCTGTTCTCGCACCCGATGTCGAGCTCGATGGCGTGGCGGCGCCGCCGCGCGATGAGCACCTCGGGCTTGCGAGCGCACGCATGGCGGCGACCGAGGCGGCACTGGATGCCATCGAGGCGCTCGCTGCGCGCCTGCCCGAGCAGGGTGATGCGCCGCGGCATGCGGTGCTGGCCGGTGGGCCCGAGCCGGCTCGGGCGGGGTCGACCGTCATCGAGGTCTGGGACCGTCGCCGTTGGTCGATCGAGGGCGGTGCTGCGGTGCGGCATGCCGTGCGCACGGGATCGCGCGTCTTCGTGGTCTGCGATCTTGCGGCCGATGAAGAGCCGGATGTCGAGCGCCTTGCCGAGGCCTGCACGCCCGGCGATGCGCGACGCTTGCCGCGGATGGTCCGGGTCGACGTGAACGATCGCGATGCCGTGGTGGCCTCGATCTTAGAGGCGGCGGATGAAGGCGGCGTGTCGATCATCATCGCTCGCGATGGACCGCCTGCCCGTCGCGACATCAACGTGCTCGAGCGCGACCTGATCGAGGTGGATCGGCTGGGATACCTGCCGATGCAGCGTTTCATCTGGCCTGTGAGCGCGGCGTGCGACTTGCGTGATCCGCCGCTGGCGACGCTGATCGACCAGGGGCTCGAGCGCGGCGCGGATCCACTGCGCGCCACGGCGGAAATCGTGCGCGTGACGCCCGAACCGGGGCAGGGCTGGCGATTGCGCGTGGAGCCGTTGCTCGAGCAGGTCGAGCTCGAGCGCGAGCGGCCGGTCGCGATGGCCGAGGCCGCGCGCCAAGCGTCGAGCCTGCCGGCGCCGACGCCGGTGCACGCCACGCAAGGTGTCTGGCGGGCCCATCTGGCCGGCTGGCGCGGCGATCCGCCTGGGGTTGCCGTGCAAATGCTCTGCGAAGCCGGGCGATCGATGGGGTATCGCGTCGAGGCGGTGCATCACGCGACGCCGGTCGGACCCGGCCGCCGTTCGTGGGCACAGGTGCTCTTCACGCGTGCGGCGAGCAGCGACGATCTCCCGATGCCGACGCGCATCCCGTTCGGCGAGGGCGATGTGCTCATCGGGATGGACCCGGTCGAGTCGCTTCGCGCCCTGGGGCCCGATCCCTACCTGCGCATCGGTGCGGCAGGGCGCACCCGCGCGTGCGTCAACACGGGTGCGTTCCCCGACCAGTTGCGCGAGCCCTTCGAGTCGGCTGCGGCCGCGCTCGAGCCTTCGATCGAACGAGCGCTCGGGGCGCCTGCGGATCTTGCGCTCGACATGGCTCGCCGCGTGCGCCATGCCTTCCTCAACGATCGCGTGCTCGATGTGGCGATGCTCGGTGCATCGTTCCAGCTCGGTCTCGTGCCGGTCACCGTTGAGGCACTCGAAGCGGCTGCGCGGCGCATGGAGCAGCGCGGCTACGCGCGCAGCCTCGAGGCGCTGCGCTTCGGGCGACTGGTCGCGAGCGAGCGCACCGAGTTGCGCGAGAGCGCCAGCGACCGCGAGCGGGCGCAGGACATGATGCGGCGCATGGAGTTCGAGGCTCGCGTCTACGGCAACCCGCGTTCGCGCAGGCTCTCGCGACGCGTGGTCGCGCTCCTGCGGCCGTACCTGCGCGCGCTCGAGCCGCTGGGAAGCGTCGACGGCGGACAACCGCTGCACGACCTCGTGCTCGCGTTCCGGCGCTGCGTGATCTGGGGCGGAGGTGACTACGCCAAGCGCTTCGGCGATGCGATCGTGGCGCTGGCCGAGCGCGAGCGGGGTGTGGAGCGCATGCCGTTGACGGCAGCCTGCGTGCTGCCGCTGGCTGAACTCAGCTTGATCCGGGATTTCCCATACCTCTGCGTGATGACCGTGGGTGATGAGCATCGCCGGCGCGTGCGCGAATGGCTTGGCGAGGTGCGCAGCCGTGGCGATCACGTCTCGCGTCGCTACCTCTACCGCGTGGATGTCGCCGTGCCTGGCCGGCGTTGGAAGGCCGAATTCAAGGGCAGTGACTGGCCTGCTCGGGTGGTCGAGCTCGTCATGCCGCTGGTGCCGCTCTCGTGGCGTGGGCGCATGGGGCAGGATGCGCGCGAGGCGGGGTATCGCTTCGTGGCCGATGCGGCCGCGAGCGAATCCACCTATGACCAGTGGGTGCGCTCGGCGCAGGAGCTTCACGCGAGCGCACTCGATGGCTCGATCCGCGAGATGAGCGCCGGCGACATCGATGCGCTGCGTCCGGGTTCACTTGCGCCCCGCGAATCGTGACGCGGGGCTCCTCGCCACCACGTCCGTGCCGGTTCACGCGGCTGGCTGGTCGCGACGCATGCTCTCGTGGCGCAACTGTCCGCAGGCGGCGGCGATGTCGCGGCCGCGGCTGGCGCGGATGTGCACGTTCACGCCCTTCGAGCGCAGAATCTCCTGGAATCCCAGCACATCTTCGGAGGAGGGGCGCTCGTACGGCATGCCCTGCACCTCGTTGTAGCGGATCAGGTTGACGTTGGCGCGCAGGGTGCGGGCCAGCCGTGCCAGTTCGTGCGCATGCTCGGGGCGATCGTTCACGCGGCCCAGAAGGATGTACTCCAGCGTGATCTCGCGGCCGGTGCGATCGAACCATTCCCGGCAGGCCTCGAGGAGTTCGGCGATCGTGCTGTACTCCGCCCACGGGATGATCTCGCGGCGAAGGTCGTCGAAGGGCGCGTGCAGGCTCAGCGCCAGCGTGACGGGCAGCTCAAACGAGCAGAACTTGCGGATCGCTGCGGGCAAGCCGACGGTGCTCACCGTGATCTTGCGCGCGCTGATCCCGAAGCCCCAGGGCGCGTGCAGCGTCCGGATCGCCGCCGTGACGGCGTTGTAGTTCGCCAACGGTTCGCCCATCCCCATGAACACGATGTTGCTGATGCGGCCGACGCCCTCGAGGCGGGAGAGGTGCCAGACCTGTTCCACGATCTGGCCCGCCGTGAGGTTGCCATCGAGCCCACCGATGCCGCTCGCACAGAAGCGGCAGCCGACGGGGCAGCCGACCTGCGAACTGATGCAGGCCGTGCGGCGGTCCTCGCTCGGGATCATCACGCATTCGGTCTGGCGGGATGGCTCGGCCATCGGCAGCAGTTCGCCCTCGTCCGGCCATCCCATGAGGATCTTCTGCGTGCCGTCGGTGGCCACCTGGTGGCGCATGGGGCGGCCGCGCACGAAGGTCATGCCCTCCGTGAGCGCCGCTCGCGCGGCCTTCGACAGGTTGGTCATGGCTGCGGGATCACCCACGCCCTTGGCATAGACCCAGTCCAGGATCTGCGATGCCGCGAACGCGGGCAGCCTGCGCGCCGCGCACCAGGCCTGCATCGCGGCGGGGTCGAGGTCGAAGACGTGCGGACGATCAGTGGCCACTGCTGGCACCGATGGTCAGGTCGACGGTCGAGAAGGGAATGGCGTGATCGCTGAACCAGCTGGCGTTGCGCACGCCGCAGTCCTCGCGCACCACACGGCGGCCCGTGGGATCGATGCCGCGGGACCGCATGACTTCCTTGAGCGTTCCCGGCAGGCCGAACTCGACGTCCTCGTGGCGGACATCGTGCTGCTCGACCGTGAGCTGGTGGCGCGCGGCGATCCACTCGATCACGCCTCGGATCAGGTCATCGGGCGCGCTGGCGCCCGCGGTCAGCAGCACGGTCTCCACGTCGTGGAGCCAGGCATCCTGCATCTCGCTGGCGTCGTCGACCAGCACGGCGCGCGTGCCGACGTTCTCGGAGATTTCCGTCAGGCGCACCGAGTTGGAACTGTTGCGGCTGCCCACGACGATCACCAGATCCGACTTGGGGCCGAGCGCGCGCACGGCTTCCTGGCGGTTGGTGGTGGCGTAGCAGATGTCGCTGGCCGGGGGTTCCTTGATCGAGGGGAATGCTTCCTTGAGCGCCCGGATGATCACGCCCGCATCGTCGGTCGAGAGCGTGGTCTGGGTCAGATAGATGAGCTTCTCGGGATCCTCGATGCGCAGACCCGGGATGTCGGCGGGGCTCTCGACGACCTGGATCGAGTCGGGAGCCTCGCCGCGCGTGCCCACGACTTCCTGGTGGTTGCGATGCCCCACGAGCAGGATCTGGAATCCCTTGCGCGAGTAGCGGATCGCCTCGGCGTGCACCTTGGTGACGAGCGGGCAGGTCGCGTCGATGGCCGTGAGCCGTCGGTCACGGGCCTGCTGGCGGACCGCCGGGCTCACGCCGTGCGCACTGAAGACCACGATCGCGCCCTCGGGCACGTCGTCGATCGACTCCACGAACTGCACGCCGCGGTCGCGGAAGCGGCCGACCACGTGCGTGTTGTGGACGATCTCGTGATAGACGTAGATCGGCTCGCCCGGGCAGATGTCGAGCAACTGGTCGACGACATCGATGGCCATGTACACGCCGGCGCAGAAGCCACGGGGGTTGGCGAGGATCAACTTCATGAGCCCGGAGATCATAGCCCTGCGAGCGCGATGGGCAGTATCGTGCCGGGCCCCATGGATGACCGCACCGGCAACGCCTCCACGGCCCTCGCCACGGCGATGCCGGACCTGCCGCGATCGCTCGTGGTGCGGGCCGGACTCGATCGTTGGGGGCCTGGGGCGAGTGTGCCGTGCGGCTTGGCTCATG
>JASGCG010000151.1 GCA_030054235.1 Bacteroidia bacterium | reverse complement strand
CGTCGACGACGACGCCCAGGTTGGTCGGCACGTTGGACTGCCCGTAGGTGTTCAGCCCCCACGCACGTACGACCCCATTGTTCTGCAGCGCGATGGTGTGGTTCGCGCCGCCCTCGACCCACGCCATGAGCGGCAGCCCCGAGGGCACGTTGCACTGGCCTGAAACGTTGTAGCCCCAGCAACGGATGCCACCTTCGACACCGGCGTGCGTGGCGGCACAGAGCGTGGCGAGCGATCCGATGGCGATGATCGTGTGGATGGCGTTCATGGTCGGGCCGTGAAGGTACGCCACGATTGGAGTCCCACCAATCGATTCATGGGCAAAGGCCCCGAAAGCCGGGGTCGACGCGTCGAATCACGCCTCCAGCACGCGGGCCGGCGGCCGATCGGCCTTCGAGACCGCGACCTTGAGTCCGGGAAGCAGGCGCTGCAGGCGCCGCGCGAGCACGCGCAGGTACGGGCGCTCCGTCTCGGTGTGCCCGCAGAGCACCACGCTCGTGCCATGTGCAGCAGCATCGAGCCGGTCGTGGTGCTTGAGCTCGCCGGTGATGAAGAGCGTGGCGCCTTGTCGGCGCGCACCGGCGATGAGTTCGCCTCCGCTGCCTGCGCACAAGCCGATCACCGCATGGCGCTGCGATGGATCGCCCACCAGCTCGATGTGCTTCAGCCGAAGGCCGTCAGCGAGTGCGCTCGCGATCGAGCGCGCGGTCATCGGAGCGCGAAGTCGCATGAGCCGCCCTTGGCCGGCGCGCGGCATCGGAACGGGGGAGAGCGCCTCGATCGTGAAGGCAGGTTCCTCGTACGGATGCGACGCGCGGATGGCTGCGACGACGGCGGCCAGATTGGCCGCGCTGCAGACCTTCTCAAGCCGGCATTCGGTCACGCGTTCGAGCGAACCGCGTGAACCCACGCGTGGCCGTGCGCGGTCGCCGGGCATGAACGTGCCGCTGCCCACGACCTCGAACGAGCAGTGCGTGTACTCGCCGATCGTGCCCGCTCCGGCGCGCGCCATGGCGGCGCGCACGGCATCGACCTGGTCGATCGGTACATGCACGGTGACCCGGTGCGACTGGCCGACCGGCGTGGCGGCCGCGGGTTCGAGGGGCGTCGAATGGCCTTCGCCGAGCACGCTGCAGAGGAAGTCGTTGACGCCGCCATCGGCTGCATCGAGCGCGGTGTGCGGTGAGAGCAGCGCGATGCCTGATCGCGCGGCCCGCAGGAGCAGCGTGCCGCGGGGACTGCCGCCGTTCAGCTGGCGAACCGGTGCGAAGATCGGAGGGTGGTAGAGCACGATGGCCTGGGATTTCAGGCGAATTGCTTCATCCAGGACCGCGTCGGTCAGGTCGATGGCCACGAGGGCGCGCGAGCAGGGCTGCGCGCCGGAGCCGAGCACCAAGCCGACGTTGTCCCACTCCGCGGCCAGGCTCCGGGGGGCGATGTGATCGAGCGCGCGCAGGAGGTCGGCGGTGAGCATGGCGTGCATCTTCACGGGAACTTGGCGGTTTGGGCAAGCCATCCCCGGAATCCGATCGTAGAGTGCCTGTGTGCACCGATGGGCAGGATGCCCGCAGGTCGTGCACGCAGGAGGCGCTTCATGGGTGGACCCCGATCTGCCGGCCGATCCCCGTCCGCAACCGCCAGCCCCGCATCGGGCCGGCACAGCGAGGAAGGCCAGCAGGTGCGCAAGCACTTCGTCCTCGACACGAACGTGCTGCTGCACAACCCCAACGCGATCTTCAAGTTCGACGAGCACGAGGTCGTGATCCCGCTGATGGTGATCGAGGAGCTCGACCGCTTCAAGAAGAACAACGACGAGACCGGGCGCAATGCGCGACAGGTGATCCGCGCGCTCGATCGCCTGCGCGAGGCTGGCCCGCTGCACGAGGGCGTGGTCTGGAACGAGCAGGGGGGCAGCGTGCGCATCATGCGCTTCGATCCCGCGCCGAGCTGGGAGCTCGAGGCCGACAAGGCCGACAACAGCATCATCGGCGTGGCGCATGCGCTGCACGCGCGCGGCCTGCGCGCGATCTTCATCAGCAAGGACATCAACGCCCGTGTGAAGTGCGATGCGCTCGGCGTCCCTGCCGAGGACTTCGAGGCTGGCCGCATCGAAAGCGACTGGCTGCACCCCGGGTACGTCACGCTCGCGGTCCCGCCGGACCTGATCGATGACCTGTATGACGAGCGCCAGCTCCCCCTGTCACGGCTCGAGTCGTTCCCGAGCGTCGCGCCCGATGGCACGGCGCAGGCCACGACCACGATCCTCGCCAACCAGTTCGTGGTGCTCGCCGATTCGACCGACTCGTCGCACACCGGCCTCGCGCGACGGCTCGCCGACACCTCGCACCTGATTCCCGTCACGGGCCCGCGCAAGCCGGTCTTCGGCGTGCTCGCCCGCAACGTGCAGCAGACGATGGCCCTCGATCTCCTGCTCGATGACGAGGTGAAGGTCGTCAGCCTCATCGGCCCCGCAGGCACCGGGAAGACGCTGCTCGCGATCGCCGCCGGCCTGCAGAAGACGCTGCGCGAGGAGCGCTTCGACAAGCTGCTCGTCGCACGCCCGATCATGCCGCTCGGCCGCGACATCGGATACCTGCCCGGGGACAAGGACGAGAAGCTCTCGCTCTGGATGCAGCCGATCTTCGACAACATCACGTACCTGCTGAGCACGCGCGGCGGCAGCTCGTCGGAACCCGACAGCAAGAGCACCGAGCAGCGGCTCGACCAGCTCATCGCCGGCGGCAAGGTCGTGCTTGAGCCGATCACCTACATCCGCGGCCGCAGCATCCCGCACCAGTTCATCATCGTCGACGAGGCGCAGAACCTGAGCCCGCACGAGGTCAAGACCATCGTGAGCCGCGTCGGTGAGGGCACGAAGATCGTGCTGTGCGGCGACATCGGCCAGATCGACAGTCCGTACCTCGATGCGGCGAGCAACGGCCTGGCGCACCTGATCGAGCGCATGAAGGGCCAGCGCATCGCGGGCCACGTCACGCTCTCGAAGACCGAGCGCAGCGAGCTCGCGAGCCTCGCCGCCGAGATCCTCTGAGCCGACGGTCGAGCGCCGCACCATGACCGCGCAGATCGCGCGCGGGGGTGCGGCGCGGCGGGAGCGGTGTGATCCGCTCAGCGGTCCGTGGTGTGCGCGGGCAGCCGCTCGGTGCCGACGGCCAGCAGCGCCACGGCCGCTTTCTCGTGGCTTTCCCTGCATTCCCTGATCGGGTCGGAGTCCGCCACGATGCCGCAGCCGGTCCAGTACGTGAGCCGTGTTCCGCCCTCGACGTCCTCGAGGCCGAACGTCCGGATGGCCACGTTCAGGGCCACGGTGCCATCGTCGCCGAGCCAACCGAGCGCGCCGCAGTAGGGGCCGCGCGCGAAGGGCTCGAGCTCATCGATGATCTGCATGGCGCGGACCTTCGGCGCACCCGTGACCGAGCCCGGCGGGAACGTCGCACGAAGGAGTTCCGCGTGCCCGATCGCGGGTCGCAGCGTGCCTGACACTTCCGCGACGGCGTGCTGCACGGTGGGGTGGCGCTCGATCGATCGCGGCTCGCTCACGCGCACCGACCCGATCGAGCAGATCCGGCCGAGATCGTTGCGCATGAGATCGACGATCATGTGGAGCTCGGCGCGCTCCTTGTCGCAGCGCTCCAATTCGTCGGCGCAGCCGTCGGCGGCGCGAGTCCCCTTGATCGGGCGCGTGCGGACCCGCCGCGTGCCTGCTTCGACCGACAGGAAGAGCTCCGGCGACACGCTGAGCACCGCGCGCCCCGAACCGAGTTCCGCATAGGCGCCGTAACGCGCAGGGATCCGCTCGAGCACGCCGAGGGCCCAGGCCCGCATCGGCATGGGCACGAAGCCCGTCCAGCAGCGCGCGATGTTGGCCTGGAAGATGTCCCCCGCGCGGATGAACTCGCGCACGCGCATGACGGCGCTCGCGTAGTCGGCATCGCTCGTCTGCGGTTCGAGCGTGCCGGCCTGCGTCGCCGGCAGATCGGCGATCGGCGGCAGCCCCGCACTCGTCCACGAGCGCTCCTGATGATCGAAGGCGTGCACGCGGCTGGCCCGCAGCAGCGTGCCATCGCCGAAGGGCGATGCGTGGCGCGGGCGGAGTGCGCGGGCCACCGGTTCGATCGTCGCGCCGAGTCCGTAGGAGAGACTGGCGATCCAGCCGCCGCCCTTGGTGGATGTCGGCGCTGCCAAGGCATCGAGCAGCCGCCCGCCCATGCCGTCGGCTGCATGTACCGCGCGATCGACCTCGACCAACGTGCTCGTTCGGGCGTGCGGTCCACCTCCGCCGCTCGACAGGAGCGCCAACGGCGTCGCTGCGGCGCAGCCGAATGCCCGCCGGATCGGCTCGTCGAGGGTGGGTGACAGGGCGACCGCCATCGCACGATCCTAGCGATCCGGGCAGTGGGAATCGCTACACTCAACGACCCGTCCGGGAGCGGTCCTGCTGCAGGATCCGCGTGCCCGGGCGCTCGCCCAACGAACCAATCAACGAGGCTCCACACCATGCCCCCGAGCACCCTGCGCCGTCGTCCTGCGAAGAACACGAAGCCCACCAAGAGCGCCAAGAGCGCGAAGGCGGCCAAGCCCGCGAAGGCCATGAAGTCCGCCAAGGCCTCGAAGCCGGCCCGCTCGGCGGCGAAGGGCGTGCGCGGATCGGCAACGAGCGCAGGCAAGTCGGCCAAGATGGTCTTCTACTTCGGCCGGACGAAGTGCGAAGGCAAGGCCGATCAGAAGCTGCTGCTCGGCGGCAAGGGCGCGAATCTCTCCGACATGGTCTCGATCGGCCTGCCGGTGCCGCCCGGCTTCACCATCACCACCGACACCTGCGCGCGCTACTACACCGAGGGGCGCCGGCTGCCGAAGGGCCTGATGGACGAAGTGCGCGGCCACATCGCCACGCTCGAGAAGGAGCTCGGCAAGAAGCTCGGTGACATGCGCAAC
>JASGCG010000150.1 GCA_030054235.1 Bacteroidia bacterium | reverse complement strand
CGCTCGCCAAGGCGCTCGAGGAGAAGGCTGCGCTCCTGAAGAAGGCCGGCTCGTCAGGAACGCTGACGGGCGCCGACGCCGACGCGTTCTGGGAAGCGGATGCGGGCTTCGTGAAGGGCTTCGTCGATCTCCAGGCCCTGATGAAGTCCAACGGCCGCCTGACGCCGCGCATCGTCGAGAGCCTGAAGAAGAACGCGTACTCGGCGATGGAGGCCTACGCCTACGCCGAGAAGGCCGCAGGCGTCGCGCGCGCCTCGGGTACGGGCATTGCAGGCAAGCCGCCTGCTGGGCACCCGCGACTCGATCCGACCATGATGCAGAGCTTCGAGCTCAAGCGCATGGAGATCATGACCAAGTTCAGCTTCAAGATCCAGTGAGTGCACCGCCAGCCCGGTAGGCTTGCGCGCATGCACACCGCCTTGGGGATGGCGCTCGCTGCGCATGGTTTCGTCCGCGTCCGAATCGCGGGTGGTCTTGCCGCAACCGCGGTGATCGCCGCGTCGGCTGCTTGGTGCCAAGCACCAGTCACGCCTCCAACCGCACCAGATGCCCCGCCACCCGCCGCCGCGCCGCAGCCGTCGCCCGCACCGAACGCGGCGCCTGCTGCAGGAACCAGCGCGCCGGTGCCCCCTGCCGGGCTCGGCACGCTCAAGGGCCGCGTGAAGGTTCCAGCGCCGCGGCCGCCCGTGAAGACTCGCTCCGACTATGTCGCGCCAGCCGAGACCACGCCAGCGGATCCGCCGGTGACGGCCATCTGGGTCGGCTCAGGTGCGCCACCGCGGGATCCCGCGACGACTGAACCGGCGCGCATCCGCCAGGTGGGCATCCAGTTCCGCCCCGGCACGCTGGTCGTGCAGACCGGAACACCGGTCATCTTCCCCAACGAAGACCAGGTGCTGCATGCCGTGCGCTCGCAGAGCTCGGCGAAGAAGTTCAACGTCGGTCGTTTCATGAAGGGCGAGGAGCCGCCGCCGGTCGTCTTCGACAAGGCGGGCTTCGTGTTCCTGCTCTGCGAGGTGCATGAGCACATGCAAGGCAACCTCCTCGTGGTCGACACGCCGCACTTCTGCACGAGTGCACCCGATGGGTCGTTCGAGCTCACGGGGATCCCTGCCGGCTCGCACACCGTCACGCTCTGGCGCGGTCGCAAGGACGAGGAAACCCGCCAGATCACCATCGATGCGGGCCAGACGCTCGAGGTCGACTGGACCAAGTAGCCCATGCGCTTCAGCCGACGCATCACGCTGAGCATCCTTGCGATCGTCGCGGGAACCAGCATCGTCGGTGCAGGCATCGCGCGCCAGCAGGTGCGCCGCGCCGAAGCCGATGGCGTCTCGGCAGTCTTCGATCTGGAAGCGCGTGCGATCCGCGAACGCCAGGCGCTCCGCTTGGAGGCGACCCGCCAGGCGATCGGGCAGCTCGACACGAACTCGTTCCTCTTCGGTGCACTCGTCGAAGAGGACTGGACCGATCTCTACGCCAACGCGGAGTACGAGCTGCGGTCGCTTCGAGCGCGCGATGCACACTTCCTCGACGCCGCTGGCAAGCCCGTGGCGCGACCCGGTGCCGAGCCGACACCGATCGCCCGAGCGATCGATTCGAGCGCGCTGCCGGTGCTTGACGAGCCGCTGGACCAGCCGCCGCGACCGGTCTGCGTGCTGCACGAGGGTGTGCTCGTCGAAGCGCTGCGGCAGCCGGTCCTCGACGTGACCACCGGTGATCCCGTGGGCTGGATCGTCGCCGCGTGGCCGTGGACCTGGCCTGCACGGGCCAACGATGCGACGGGTGCGGACACGCTGTACGCCATGGTGGTCGACGGACGCGTGGCCCTGCCACCCGATCAGGCCATGGGTGCGTGGCTGACGCAGACGATCCCGACGGCACTGGGCACCGATGGCATCGAGGTGGCGAGTCCCGATGGTGAACCGTTCCTTGTGCGCTCGTTTCCGATCGAAAGCGCGCTGCGCACGCCCGCACGATTCGTCGTGCTCCGCAGCCTCGCCGCGTCGCGACAGGCCGAGCGGCGCACGAACGCGTTCTTCCTCGGCACGGCCATCGTGGCGATCGCCGTCGGTGGCGGCATGAGCCAGTGGATGGGGCGAAGCCTTTCGCGGCCCGTGCAGCAACTTGGCGATGCAGCACGCATGATCGGCCACGGTGACTATTCGGTCCGCGTCTCGGTCTCGGGCGCCGAAGAGTTCGAGTCGCTCGGTTCGACCTTCAACGACATGGCACAGGGCCTGGCGATGCGGGACCGCTACCGCAACGTGCTCGATGCGGTCGCGGATCCGGCCGTCGCCGAGGAACTCGTGACGGGCGAGCTCGACCTCAAGGGCCGGACCGTCGACGCAGGGATCCTCTTCTGCGACATCCGAGGCTTCACCGCCACCACGGAATCGATGACGCCCGACGAGGTCATCGCCATGCTGAACGCGCACATGAGCGCGATGTGCGAGGTGATCTACCGCCACGGCGGCATGGTCGACAAGTTCGTGGGCGACCTGGTCATGGCGGTCTGGGGCGCACCCAGGTCCTCGCCCGACGATGCCCTGCGCATGGCACAGTGCGCGCTCGCCATGCAGGCCGAGCGCGAGCGGCTCAATGCCGCGGGTGGTCGTCCGATCCGGATCGGGATCGGCATCGCCTACGGTCCCGTGGTGGCGGGCTGCATGGGCTCGACGACCCGCGTGAACTACACGGTGCTCGGCGCGCGCGTGAACCTGGCCAGCCGCCTGTGCAGTGCGGCCAAGGCCGGCCAGGTCGTGGCCGACGATGCGGTGCGCGAACGGCTCGATGGCTCGATCGCCGCGACGGCACTCGAACCGTTTCCCGTCAAAGGCTTCAGCGAACCGATCGTGGCGCACGTGCTGCGCCTGACCTGAACCACGAGGAGGATGCATGATCGCCGCCACGACCCTGATCACCTGCTCCCTCGCCCAGCTCCCCGCCGACGACCCGTCATGGTTCGATGCGCTCTCGCAGTCGATGCAGGATCTGGGCGATGCGCTCGTTGCAGGCGAGCCAGATGGAGCATGGACCGTGGGCATCGATCCGTGGATCGATCAGACCGGCTGGTTCTTCACGCAGCCACCGCCGGGGTTCATCCAGGCTGATGGGCACGCGCTGTACGCGCCCGTCATCAACCTGATGGGGACCGCAACGGCCGGCAAGGCGCTCGACTTCACCGTGTACGCCATGGCCTCGCGTGGCTTCGATCCGACCGAAGCACCGATGGAGATGATCCTCAACGAGTACTTCATCAACCTGCGCCCCTTCGAGAACCAGCTGCTCACGCTGCGTGCCGGTGCGTTCGGCACGACCTTCGGCCAGTGGAACCGGCGCTACCTCTCGTTCGAGAATCCGCTCATCGATGCCCCGCTGCCGTATGGATGGATGACGAGCATCGGCGACGGGACGCAACTTCCCGCGAATCCCGGCGCTGCCGTCCAGCTCGGTCGGAAGGATCGCGCCGACAACGTGCCGGATTGGAACCCCATCATCTGGGGGCCTGCCTATGCGAGCGGGTTCAGTGCCCTTGGCACGTTTCCCGCGTGGCAAGGGCCGCTCGTCGATTGGGCGGTCGAAGTCAAGAATGCTTCGCTTTCATCACGCCCCGAAGAGTGGGCGTGGTGGGATCGCAACATGGCGTCGCCCACGATCACCGGCCGAGTGGCCATTCGGCCCGACGCACGCTGGACGATCGGCGGCAGCGTGAGCCAAGGCAGTTACCTCATTGCGGATCCGACCGTCCGCGCGGGAACCTCGATCGGCGACCCGGGCGAGTACGACCAGACCACCTGGGGCATCGACCTCAGCTACGCCCATCGATGGGCGGAGATCTGGGCCGAGTTCATCTGGAACACGTTCGACCAGCCGGCGCTGGGTGATCTCACCAGCTTCAGCTGGTTCGTCGAGGGCCGCATCAATGTGGCGGTCGACACCTGGGTCTCGGCCCGCTGGAACTCGCAGTTCTACGGCGATCTGAACGGCGAGAGCTGGGACAACGACGTGCAGCGGTTCGACATCGGCGGCGGCACGCGCCTGAGCGAGTCGTTCACGTTCAAGCTGCAGTTCAGCCACGCGAACGAATCGGGCAGCGTGGACCAGGGCCAGTGGTACGGCGCGACGCAACTCATCATGGAGTTCTGACGAACAGTCGGTCGCGCTCAGTCCGCGCGCGCCACGGGCTTGGGGGCATCGGGCTGGTCTGGCGCCACGCCCAGGTACTGCAGCGCGCCTTCCATGATGTCGCGCGCCGCCGGCCCGGCGACCGAGCCCCCGAAGTGCTTGATCTTGCGGTCGGGGTCGTCGATGACCACGAGCACCACCAGGCGGGGCGCCTCGAATGGTGCGCCGACGATGAAGGAACTCACGTAGCGATCGTCGTAGTAGCCCTTGCCTTGCCCGGCGGGCTTGGGCAACTGCGCCGTGCCGGTCTTGCCGAACATGCGATAGAGCGAGCTCTTCGCGCCACGCGCGGTGCCCTCGGTGAGCACGCCCTCCATGGCTGAACGGGCCTCGAGCGCGATGCCCGGCGGGATCACCGGCAACTGCATCGACGACGTGAGGTTGGTGCCACCCGCCACGCGGACGCTCGGCAGCATGCCATCCTCGCGGCAGAAGACGCTGAAGGCGCGCACCATCTGGACGGCGGTCACGCCGATCTCGTGGCCCATCGACACCGAGGTCTGCGTGTACTTGCTCCAGGCGCCGGGGCTCGTGACCAGCCCGCCGATCTCGCCAGGGACGCCGACCGACGTGCTTGTGCCGAAGCCGAACGCGCGCACGCAGTCCTGCATCTGCTCATGCGAGAGGCGCTCCGCCGAGATCGCCATGCCGGCGTTGAGGCTCTTCACGAGCACGGTGCGCCAGTCGGCCCGCGCCACGGGGTGCACATCGCGCACGGTCCGGCCGTAGGGCGTGACGTAGTGGCCGGGTGGCGTGGGAAGGCGATCCGTCGGCTTGAAGA
>JASGCG010000149.1 GCA_030054235.1 Bacteroidia bacterium | reverse complement strand
GACCAGGCCGGCAGATTCACGCGATGAACTCCCGCATGCGCGCCGCGAGCGCGGCGGCTTCACCGTGGTCGATCTGGCCGGCACGCCAGCCGATGCCCAGGCCACGGCCGTCCTCGAACCGCGGGATGAGGTGCATGTGCACGTGCGGCACGGCCTGGTGCGCGAGCGCGCCGTTGTTCTGCAGCAGGTTGTAGGCCGAAGCACCCGTGGCCGCGAGCATCGCGCGCGCCACCTTGGGCAGCGCGGCACCGAGCGCCGCCGCGTGCGCGTCATCGAGCTGGTGCAGGAACTCGACCTCCTGACGCGGCACCACGAGCACGTGGCCGGGCGCGAGCGGCGCGATGTCGAGGAACGCGAACACGTGGGCATCCTCATGGACGCGGTGGCAGGGAATCTCGCCGCGGATGATGCGGGTGAAGATGCTGGCCATGGCTGGTCCTTCCGGCAGAATCAGGGGAAGAAGCCGCGAAGGTCGTAGACGCGACCGAGGTGGTCGAGCGCCGCGCAGTAGGCCGCGGCACGCCAGTCGCACTCGTAGCGCATGCGCGCGAGCTTCACGCGGCGCGCGGCCAGCGACACCGTGAGCTGCAGCCGCTCGTCGAACTCCGTCGGCGTGATGCTCGTGTAGGCGCGGTTCTGCACCCACTCGATGTAGCTGCCGACGACCGCGCCGGAGTTGCACAGAACGCTGGGGATCGCATCGATCGCGCGGCGCGCCAGGATGTCATCGGCCTCAGGGGTCCAGGGTAGGTTCGCAGCCTCGGCGATGATCGCCGGTGCGACCCACTCCGCACGCTGGGCATCGAGCGTGCGCTCGCCCGCAGCAAGGACCAGGAGGTCGGCCGGCGTGCGGTAGAACGGTTCCTCGCCCACGAGGTTCGCGCCGGCAAAGCCGCTTGGCCCGCCCGCGGCAGCCAAGTGACGCCAGAGCGCGACCGGATCGATGCCCTCCGGATTCACGAGCGCGCCGTTGCGGATGTTCACGCCCACCAGCACGGCGCCGCGCCCCTGCATGAATCGGGCGATCTGGCTGCCCACGCGGCCGTAGCCCGACAGCGTGTAGCGAAGCCCATCGAGACCATGGCCGAAGTCAGGCAGCATCTCCTCGAGCACGGCGATGAAGCCGCGACCGATGGCCGTATCGCGCCCCGCGTACCCACCGATCTCCGGCGGCTTTCCGGTCACGCACGCGCTCATGAGCTGGCGCGAGGATTCGGGCGAGGTCTGCACGATCGTGTCGACGAACCACGCCATGGTCTGGCTGTCGGCGCCGACCTCGGGGCCGGGCACATCGAGGTCGGGCCCGATCTGATGGCTGATCGAGCTGGCGAAGCGGCGCACCACGCGCTGCAGTTCGTCGCGGGTGAGCAGCCGCGGATCGCACGCCACGCCGCCGGCGGCACCGCCGAAGGGCAGGCGCAGCAGGCTGCACTTGAGCGTCATGAGCATGGCGAGGCCCTTGAGGTCCTCGGAGTTCACGTGCGGATGGAAGCGCAGGCCGCCCTTGAACGGGCCGAGCGCGTTGTTGTGCTGGATGCGGTAGCCCGTGAAGAGCTGGTACGAGCCGTCGTCCATCAGCACGGGAAAGTGCGTGGTGATCTCGCTCTTGGGCTGCGCCATCACGATGCGCTGGTCATCGGGAAGCCCCGTGAGCTGCGCCGCCTGCAGCATGCGCGGCAGCATCTGGTGGTAGAGCGAGCCGTCGGTGGGCGTGATGCCCAGGCGCTCCATGATGCGTGCGGTGGTGTCCATGCTGCTGGGGCTGTTCACGGCTGCTCCTTGGTGAATCGCACCGTGCCCCAGTGCTGGGGCACGTGCATGTTGACTTCCCACTGCGGGGTCCAGGTCCAGTTGTCCTCGGGGCGGCCGGGCACCTTGGCGTAGGTCCCGTCGCGCACCTCGAGCATCCACTCGACGCGACTGAAGTTGATCCGCCAGGCATCGCCCGCACGCGGCGGCAGGGCCACGGCCTGGTGCTTCGCGCCCGTTCCGGGCGCACCCATCGGCTGCAGGCAGGACCACGGAATCGCCAGCTCGATCGACCAGCCATCGTCGCGGTCCCGCGGATCGTTGAGGGTGCCGCGCAGGTCGATCCCCTGCTGCATGCCCACGGCGTTCCACGCATGGTCGGCGGGCCCGCCCGCGCGGTAGGGCGTGTGCAGGTAGAGGTCGAACACCGTGCCCAGCGCGTTGACCTCGATCTCGTAGTACTCGCGCGTGTCGCCATCGGGATCGATGAAGACCTCGATGTCGTGGTCGCGGAAGACGATCTCGTCGTGGCTCGTGAGCGTGGCCCACAGGTCGGGCTCCTGCATCTCGGCGAGCACGTAGAGGTTCGCGTCGTCCCAGCACATCTTCATGCGCGTGCGAAAACGCGGCGCCGGACGCGCAGCGCCCTCGATGTCGACGAAGTCGGTCGACCACGGCACCGAGGTCCACGCAGGGTCCGCGTCGAACCGGCCATCAAGGACCGGCGGCACGGGAACGGAGGGAGCGTCGTACGCCAGCGGCGCGTGCGCGATCGCCTGCGTCGGCACCGGCGATGGGGCCACGTACGACGAGCCCCCCGTGGTGCAGGCGGCCACGAGCGCCGTGGCCGCCATGGCGGCAACCGTACCGATCCGCGTCATGCCATCGCAGCCTGCGCCGCCGCCAGCCGCGCCACAGGCACGCGGAACGGCGAGCAACTGACGTAGTCGAGCCCGCACGAACCGAAGAACGTGATGCTCGCCGGATCGCCGCCGTGCTCGCCGCAGACGCCGAGCTTGAGCTTCTCGCGGGCCTGACGGCCCTTCGCGCACGCCATGCGCACGAGCTGGCCCACGCCATCCTGGTCGATCGACTGGAACGGATCCTTGTCGAGCAGGCCCTTCTCGATGTACGCCGGCACGAACGAGCCGATGTCGTCGCGGCTGAAGCCGAAGGTCATCTGCGTGAGGTCGTTGGTGCCGAAACTGAAGAACTCGGCAGCCTCGGCGATCTCGTCGGCCGTGACGGCAGCACGCGGGATCTCGATCATGGTGCCGATCGGGATCTTCGGCGCCTTGACGCCGCGCTCGGCGCACACGTCGGCGATCGTGCGCGCGGTGAGGTCGCGCAGGATGGCCAGCTCGCGGCGGGTGCCGACGAGCGGGATCATGATCTCGGGCTGGGCGTCGATGCCCTCCTCGATGCAGTGCAGCGCGGCTTCGACGATCGCGCGGACCTGCATGACGAGGATCTCGGGATAGGTGACCGCGAGGCGGCAGCCACGGTGGCCGAGCATGGGGTTGTGCTCGTGCAGCTGCGAAACGCGGCGCTTGACCTCGCTCACCGGCACGCCGGCCTCGCGGGCCAGCTCTTCCTGCTGTGCGTGCTCGTGCGGCACGAACTCGTGCAGCGGCGGATCGAGCAGGCGCACGGTGACCGGGTACCCGTCCATCGCGGTGAAGATGCCGACGAAGTCCTCGCGCTGGAACGGCAGGAGCTTGGCGAGGGCGCTCTCGCGCGCATCGCGGTCGGTGGCCAGGATCATCTGGCGCATCGCCTTGATGCGCTCACCCTCGAAGAACATGTGCTCGGTGCGGCAGAGCCCGATGCCGACGGCACCGAAGTCACGCGCGCGTCGCGCATCGGCCGGCGTGTCGGCGTTGGTGCGCACCTTCATGCGCGCGTGCCGATCGGCCCACTGCATGATGGTGGCGAAGTCGCCGCCGAGCGACTCAGGCACCGTGCGCGACACGCTGCCGAGCATGACCTCGCCGGTCGTGCCGTCGATCGAGAGCACGTCCTGGCGGCCGAAGGTGCGGCCGGCGACGGTCATCGTGCCGGCTTCGGTGTCGATCGAGAGTTCGCCCGCGCCGACGACGCAGCACTTGCCCCAGCCCACCGCGACGACGGCCGCATGGCTGGTCTTGCCGCCGGTGCTCGTCAGGATGCCGACGGCCTTGTGCATGCCCTCGACGTCCTCGGGGCTGGTTTCCTTGCGCACGAGCAGCACGTGCTCGCCCGCGTGGGTGCGCTCCACGGCCTCGGCGGCGGTGAACGCCAGCTTGCCCGTGGCTGCGCCAGGGCTCGCGCCGATGCCCTTGGTGAGCACCGCGACGCCGGCCTTGTCCTTGGCCTGGAAGCTCGGCAGCAGGAGCTGCGTGAGGTCCCCCGCGGGGATGCGCTTGAGCGCAGTCTTCTCGTCGATCAGCTTCTCCTTGACCATCTCCACGGCCACGCGGACGGCTGCGGTGCCGGTGCGCTTGCCGTTGCGGGTCTGGAGCATGAAGAGCTTGCCCTTCTCGACCGTGAACTCGATGTCCTGCATGTCCTTGTAGTGCTTCTCGAGGATCGAGCGCACCTTCAGGAGCTGCTTGTAGACCGCGGGCATCCAGTCATCCATCTCGCTGATCGGGCGCGGCGTGCGAATGCCGGCCACCACGTCCTCGCCCTGCGCGTTCACCAGGAACTCGCCGTAGAAGACGTTCTCGCCGGTCGACGGGTCGCGCGTGAACGCGACGCCGGTGCCCGAGTCATCGCCCATGTTGCCGTAGGCCATCGCCTGCACGTTCACGGCGGTGCCGTTGAGGCCCTTGATGCCGTTGATGTTGCGGTACGAGATCGCGCGATCGCCGTTCCAGCTCTTGAAGACGGCCTCGATGGAGAGTTCGAGCTGCTTCATCGGATCCTGCGGGAACTCCTCGCCCACGTGCTCGCGGTAGATGCGCTTGTAGGCGAAGCAGAGTTCCTCGAGGCCCACCGTCGGCACGTCGGTGTCGGTCGCCGCGCCGTACTTGGTCTTCACGGCATCGAACTCGCGCTCGAAGTGGTGGTGATCCACGCCCATGACGACGTCGCCGAACATGTTGATGAGGCGGCGGAACGCATCGAAGGCGAAGCGACGGTTGCCGGTCGCCTCGGCCAGGCCCAGCACGACCAGGTCGTTCAGGCCCAGGTTGAGGACGGTGTCCATCATGCCCGGCATGCTGACGGCAGCGCCCGAGCGCACGCTGACGAGCAGCGGGTTGCGCATGTCAC
>JASGCG010000148.1 GCA_030054235.1 Bacteroidia bacterium | reverse complement strand
GGATCGAGCTTGGGTTCCTGCTCGAGGTAGCCAATGCGGATCCCACGCTGAAGCCCCACGCTGCCGTGGTCGGGCTGGATGCGGCCCGCGATGATCTTGAGCAGCGTGCTCTTGCCGCAGCCGTTGCGGCCGACAAGCCCGATCTTCTGGCCTTCGTCGACGCCGAGCACGACATCCTCGAGGAGGATGTTGACGCCGTGTCCGAAGCGGACGTGGTTGACGGTGACCAGGCTCATCGGGGCGGAGAGTGTAGGGGTGCTACATTCGGCGCGTGACCAGCCCGACGATGCAGGACGCGGCAAAGGCCCGGCGCGACCGTGCGACGCGACTGCGACGCATGCTGATCATGCCGGTCCTGCTCCTCGGGATCGGGCTCTGGCTGAGCGATGCCTACGGCGGCCGAAAGGTCGACCAGGAGCGGTTCGCGGCCTCGCGGGTGCGCGAACTGGCCACCCAATACTGGACGAAGCGCATCGTGAGCCCCGGCACGCTGCCGACCACGGCGTCGATTGCGCCGATCGACCCGACCCTGGCGCAGTGGCTGGTGACCCGCTGGGATGCGGCGGCCCCGGTGCAGGGGGGCGGCACGATCGTGGTCGAATCGATCCAATCCCCGCCGGAAGCGGTGGCAGGCGCGGCCGTGACCCTTCGCGTGGTCGTTCCCGGCGATGCCCCCATCGAAATCGATGTGGATGTGATCGACGGCATCGTGCATCTGCTTGCGGTGCGCGACGCTCCAGCGCCCGCCACGACCGTCGGAGCACCGCCCTTGCCCGGATCGGGCGCAGCAGGATCAACCACGGAGCCTTGACGCATGCAGGTCTGGATCAACGGACAGTTCCATGAGGCCAACGCCGCAACCGTGGCCTTCTTCGATGCGGGTTTCCAGCACGGCGTCGGCCTCTTCGAGACCCTGCGTGCACGCGACGGCAAGGTCTTCCGGCCGCTGGCGCATCTCGAGCGCCTGCGCGCGAGCGCCGTGGCGCTGCGTCTGGTCGAGCGATTGAACATCGAGGCTATCGCGGAGGCCATCGACGCGTGCCTTGAACGCAACGGCCTTCGCGATGCGCGCGTGCGCGTGACCCTGACCGGCGGCGACCTGAACATGCTTGCGCGTGCACGCGAGGGTGGTGGCGCCGAAGCGATGCACCCCACGATCGCGATCGTGGCCCAGCCGCCCACCCCGTACCCCGAGGCGATGTTCACCGAGGGCGTGCGCGTGATGGTGGCTGAGGGACGCATGAACCCGTGGGATCCGATGGCCGGGCACAAGACGCTCTCGTACTGGCCGCGGCTCCTAGCCCTTCAGCAGGCCGCGGCCCACGGATGCGGCGAAGCGCTCTGGTTCGACGTCGCCAACGCGCTCGCGTGCGGGTGCGTGAGCAACGCCTTCATCGTGAAGGATGGCATCGTGCGCACGCCGGTGGCGCGCGGCGACAGCGAGCCGTCGCCGATCCCCAGCGCTGTGCTGCCTGGCATCACGCGAGCGTTCGTGATCGAGGCGGCCCGTGCGCGCGGCATGGAGGTGCGGATCGAGCGCGTTTCCGTCGACGACATCCTGGCGGCCGACGAGTGCTTCCTGACCAACGCATCGTGGGGCGTGCTCCCGGTGACCCAGCTCGAGCAGGAATCGATCGGCCGCGGCGAGCCGGGCGACGTGGCGGCGACCCTGCGCGAGGCCTGGATCGAGGCCGCAACGGCCTGACGCCGCCGTTCGGTGCGTGCACCCGCGGGCGGTACATTCGGGGCCGGAGAACGATGCATGGACGCGACCGCTCCATCCCATGAACCCTCGGCAGGTGGCTTCGTCCACTTGCACCTGCACAGTGAGTACTCGCTGCTCGATGGCGGCAATCGCCTCGAGCGGCTGGTCAAGCGCGTGAAGGAACTGGGCATGGATGCCGTGGCGGTCACCGATCACGGCAACTTGCACGGCGCCGGCGAGTTCTACGCAGCGGCGAAGGCCGTGGGGATCAAGCCGATCCTGGGCATCGAGGCGTACGTCGCGCCCGACCGCGAGGGACTGGCGGGTGATCGCCGTGACCGCACTGCGGTCAAGGGCAACGACGGTGGCTTCCACCTCGTGCTGCTCGCCGAGACGCAGGTGGGCTGGCGCAACCTGATGCGGCTCTCGTCCGATGCCTTCGAGCATGGCTTCTATTACAAGCCGCGCATGGACAAGTCGACCCTCGCGCAGTGGAACGAGGGCCTGATCGCGATCAACGGCCACCTCGGCTCGAGCCTCGCGGAGTACCTCGAGCAGTTCGTGCTGACGAACGAACGACGGTGGTGGGACCGAGCGATCGAGGAAGCGCGCTGGCATGCGGCCACCTTCGGCCCCAACGAACGGGGCGAACCGCGCTTCTACGTCGAGCTGCAGCGGCACAACGCCGAGCAGGAACGCATCAATCCCTTGCTGCGCAAGCTTGCGCGCGAACTCGGCCTGCCGATGGTCTGCGACAACGACGCGCACTTCATGCGCGCCGAGGACCACGACGTGCACGACACGCTGTGCTGCATCTCGATGGGCAAGAACAAGGACGACCCGGACCGGTACCACTACCCCGAGTCGCTCTACGTGAAGAGCCCGGCCGAGATGCACGCGCTCTTTCCCGAGGATCCGGAAGCGCTGGCCAACACGGTGCGCATCGCCGCGCGCTGCAACGTCACCCTGCCCAAGGGCGAGAACCACGCACCAGTCGTGGACATCGCCGGCCCGGAGTCGGTCCCGGAGTACCGCGGTGGCGACCTGACCGAGTGGTTCAAGGCCTATTGCGCGCAGTTCGAGCTGCGCCCTGCGGGCGGTGCCGACCGGGCCACGCTCAAGACCGGCTGCGACCGTGCGCTGCGCAACTTGTGCGAGGCAGGACTCGTGTGGCGCTACGGCCCGGACAAGGGCGGGCCGCAGGTCCGAGACCGCCTCGAGCGTGAGCTGAAGGTGCTCTCGGACAAGTTCATCAGTCCGTACTTCCTCATCGTGTGGGACTTCGTGAACTGGGCGCGCCAGAACGGCATTCCGGCGCTCGCGCGTGGGTCGGGCGTGGGCACGATGACCGGCTACGTGCTGGGACTGTCGAACGCCTGTCCGGAACGGTACGGGCTGCTCTTCGAGCGCTTCACCGATCCCGACCGCACCGAGTATCCCGACATCGACATCGACATCTGCCAGGATGGCCGCGGCCGCGTGATCGAGTACGTGCGGCAGAAGTACCGCCACGTCGCGCAGATCATCACCTTCGGCCGTCTCAAGGCCAAGGCGGCGATCAAGGATGTCGCTCGCGTGATGGGCCTGCCACCCGCCGAGGGCCAGCGCCTGGCGAACCTGGTTCCGGACAAGCTCGACATCACGATCGAGGAGGCACTCGCGCAGGAGCCGAGGCTCGCCGAGGAGTCCTCGCGCGATCCCCTGATCCGTCGCGTGCTCGTGCAGGCGCAGGCGCTCGAGGACCACGCGCGCAACGCAGGGATCCACGCGGCCGGCGTGGTCATTGCGACGCAGCCGCTCGAGTCGATCGTGCCGCTCGGCCGTGCCGCCGGCTCGGGCCAGGAAATCGTGACGCAGTGGGATGCGCCGACCTGCGAGAAGGCCGGCCTCCTCAAGATGGACTTCCTCGGCCTGCGCACGCTCTCGACGATCGAGCGCGCGAAGGCCAACATCCGCGACTCGCTCACGCCCGAGGCGATCCTGCGCGCCGTCGGGCGCACGGCCGCCGATGGCGGTGCCGATCCGCTCGACCTCGACCGCATCCGGCTCGATGACCAGCGCGTGCTCGCGCTCTTCCGCCGCGGCGAAACCAGCGGCATCTTCCAGTTCGAATCTGGCGGCATGCGCAGGCTGCTCGTGGACATGCAGCCCGACCGCATCGAGGACCTGATCGCGGCGAACGCGCTCTTCCGCCCGGGGCCTATGGACCTGATCCCCGACTACAACGCGCGCAAGAACGGGCGCCAGCCGGTGCCGCAGGTGCACGAGGTGGTGGACCGCTTCACGGCCGAGACGTACGGGATCATGGTCTACCAGGAGCAGGTGATGCAGGTGCTGCACCACCTCGGCGGGATCCCGCTGCGCGAGGCGTACTCGATCATCAAGGCGATCTCGAAGAAGAAGCAGGACGTGATCAACGGCGCGCGCGCCGCGTTCGTGAAGGGCGCGGGCGAGCGCGGCATGGATGCGCAGCAGGCCGACGGACTCTTCGACCTCATCCTGCGCTTCGCCGGTTACGGCTTCAACAAGAGCCACTCGAGCGGCTACGCGATCGTGGCCTACCAGACGGCGTACCTGAAGACCTACTTCCCCGCGCAGTACATGTCGGCGGTGCTGAGCTTCGAAAGCCAGGCGCGCAAGATCGAGGAGTGGTCGGTCTACCTCGACGAGTGCCGCCGCGCGCCGTGGCCTGACCATGATGCCGCGCGCCCGCACGTGGGCATCGAAGTGCGGCCGCCGGACCTGAACCTGTCGCAGCAGGACTTCGCCGTCGTCTTCGGTGCCGACGAGCCGCACGATGCCTGCCACGGCCACATCCGCTTCGGGCTGCAGGCGATCAAGGGCGCCGGCGAATCGGCGATCCGCGCGATCCTCAAGGCGCGCGAGGGTGGGCCGTTCCGCGATCTCTTCGACTTCTGCGAGCGTTGCGACATGCGCTCGGTCAACAAGGCCACGCTCGAAGCACTGGTGAAGGCCGGTGCGTTCGATGGGCTGCATGGACTTGACGCCCGGTCGAGCCTGGCGGCGAGCATCGAGGAGGCCATGCGCAGCGGCCAGCGCGCGGCGAGCGATGCCGCCAGCGGGCAGGGGGCGCTCTTCGGCGGTTTCGAAGAGGCTCCCGCGGCCAGCAGCGGCGGCACCGCCGGTGCGCTGCGCAAGGTCGCCCCGTGGGACCGCCTGACGACGCTGCGGTTCGAGAAGGAAGCGCTCGGATTCCACGCCAGCGGCCACCCGCTCGATGCCTGGAAGCACGTGATCGGCTCGATGTGCTCCTGCGACATTGCAGGGGTCGGCTCGCGTGCAGCCGAAGA
>JASGCG010000147.1 GCA_030054235.1 Bacteroidia bacterium | reverse complement strand
AGACCGTCGTACTTCGCCAGGACCTCGATCTTCTTCAGCGACTCGATGTTGTCGCCCACGGCGCTGGCCACGCCAAAGACCCAGCACCCCCCCAAGGGAAGACACGCCAGGCAGAGGGTGACGATGGCCAAGGGTCGCAGCACGTTCAGATCCATCCCTTCAGGCGAGCGGTCGTGAGGAGCCACGAGGCGAAGGCGATGGAGCCGAAGGTCCACCACCCTGCCTGGCCGGGGCTCCGGCAGAGCCAATAGCCTAGCCGACTCCCGGTGGCTGCTCCAAGCAACCCCAGCATGGCCGCAGCGGTCGCCAGGACCGCCAGCAGGAACCCCATCGGCTGCGTGCGCAGCGAGGCGACGAGATCGCCGGCGGCGGCGTGCGCGAACGCGGTCGTCATGCCGCAGGATGGACACGTGATCCCCATGGCCGTGGGCCAGGTGCAGGTGGGCATGCCCAGCTGCACGTGCGTGCCAAGGCCCGATGGATCGGCGCGCAGGAACGCCGCAACGACCACGGGCGCCGCTGCCGCAAGCCCGATGACGAGCGAGGTGAACCGCTCGCGAGGCGAGAGCCGTGCATCGAGGATGGGCTGCGCGAGCGCCTCCATGCACGGACTGTAGCGCGAGCGCTCGCTAGCCTTGCATCATGCTTCGACCGACCCGCTGGTGCGATGGCCACCTTGATCTTGCGTACCTCGCGCTGCATGGCCACGACCTGCTCGCCGAGGTGGCCGACCCCGCGGTGCGCTGCGTGAGCCTGCCAGCCTTGGCTCGCGGGCGCGTGACGACGGTGCTGGGCACGATCTTCACGGAGCGCGGTGCCGAAGGCCAAGGAACGCCGTGGGGCTACGACGCGAACGATGCCGAGAGCGCCTTCGCCGCCGGCGTGAGGCAGCTTGAGTGGTACGAGGCGATGGAGCGCGGGGGGCATCTGCGCATCGTCCGCACGGCCGCAGACCTTGATGCCAACGCGCCGCTGCGCGTGGTCCTGCTCATGGAGGGCGCTGATCCGATTCGCTCTCCCGAGGACGTGTCGTGGTGGCATGCGCGAGGCGTGCGCGTGGTCGGCCTGACGTGGGCGCTCGGCTCGCGCCATGCCGGCGGCAACGCGGCTCATGGTGGGCTCACCGCGCTCGGTCGCGAGACCGTGGCGGCGCTCGATGAGCACCGCGTGCTTCACGACGCGAGCCATCTCGCGGATGCAGCCCTCGATGATCTGATGGCGTGTTCTCCGCGGACGGTCGTGGCCAGCCACAGCAATTGCCGTGCGCTTGCCGACGAGCGCCAACGCCACCTGCGGGACGACCAGATCGCCGCGATCGCCGCGCGCGGCGGCGTGATCGGACTGAACCTCTACGGCTCATTCCTCGCGCACGGACGCGAGGCGACGCTCGGTGATGCGCTGGCGCACGTCAAGCACGTGGCGTCGATCGCCGGGCGCGATCGATGCTGCCTCGGCAGCGATCTCGACGGTGGCTTCACGCCGATGCAGGTACCCGCGGGCGTGCGCGCCCCCGATCAGTTCGATGCGCTGGATGCCGGACTTGCCGACGCGGGCTGGACGGACAGCGAGCGCGAGAGCTTTGCGTGGCACGCGTGGGACCGAACGCTGCGATCCACGTGTCTGGCGTGAGCGACTCGTTGGGGAACGCCGCACGCCCCAACCGGGCCGTTCAGCCGCCCAGGCCCGCGCTCTGCTCGTCATTGAGGTCGATGCGCCGGCGCTGGCCGGCCACCTCGACGCCCACATGCAGCAGGATGCCCGAGCCGTGCAGCGGCACAGCCAGGCGCGCTTCGTCGAGCACCAGGTGATCGACCATCTCGGGAACCGACACATCCTTCAGGTCGACCACGGCTGAACTGAGCAAGGACCAGTTCGAGGTGCACCAACTGCGAGCGACGCGCAGGTCGCGCGTGGTGGCATCGGTGCTCAGGAGATGGAGTCGGCCATGCATGTCGATGGCCAGCTCGACATGTGAGGCATTCGCGGGGCGAATGCGCAGGCCGACGAACTCGGGGAACCAGGCGAGCAGGCTGCTTCGCGGTGCATCGGCGCGTGCGGTGCGCTGGGCGGCGAGATCGGGATCGACATAGGCAGGTGCAGTGGCCATGACAGGCTCCTTGGACGGCGGGGTGACAGGTGGCGGCGGATCGACCGGAAGGTTGACGGCTGGTTGGAAAGGCGCGGGCGCGTCGAAACGCGAGGCCACGGCGCACAGCGCATCGCAGAGCTGCACGGCGACCTCGGCGAAGTCAGCGCGCGTGCGCGATCGGATCTCGGCGGTGACCACCCCCTCAAGGCGATCGACGCGCTCGATCGAGCCGCACCATCGCACAGGCGTGGAGAGCTGGCCATCAGCCCACTGGCTGAGCCCGCCGGCGGCCGCCGCGCCCACTTCCTGCGATGCGGCGACCGTCACCACGTGCACGGGCCGTCCGGTCACGGGCACGGCTTCGAGCTTGGACGAAAGCTCCTGCAGCTTCACGCGCGCCGCAGCCTTGGCGGCCTCGTCGCACCCCGTGAGCAGGACCAGTTCGGTCGAGGGGATCAAGCAATCGCTCGCGGCGTAGCCATCGGGCAAGGACACGATCCAACGCCGGACCACGCGGCATGCATCGGGCAGCCCCTCTTCGGCCACGGCCACGGTGCGGCCTTCGGCATGGAAGAGATCCACGCGCATGCGCTGGTCATCGAACCGCACCAGGCCGGTCGGGCCATCGGTCCGGGCCAGTCGCTCAGCAAGCTGCGCGAGCCAGATGCCCGACATCGATGGCAAGTTGCCGCACAGCGCCACCAGCACCGCCGCGTCGGGAAGTCGAGGCAAGGCGCCGGCACCGATCGGCGCGGCGGGTTCGGCAGCTCCCATGAAATGCGCGGCCAAGTCCTGGTAGGTCGATCGCGTGCTCATGGCTTGACCTCCTGGGCCGCTGCTGCGGCATCGACCGCCCGCAGCGATCGCATGCGTTCGACGACGTCGAGTGCCCGCGCACTGACCTGCGGAGCCTGTCGAGCCGAAGCAGGCAAGGCCTCGCTGATCGCCTCGTACTCGGGCTCGGGGCTCTCGTCCATGGCGCGCGCCGCGCGCTGCGCCCACGCTTCCTGCGTGCGCTGCATCGCCGGCGGCGACTCGACCAGCCACGCGGCAAGCGAGCGGAACTCGGCGGCGGCATCGCTTGAGGGCGCGAACTCGGTGATGGGCTGGCCGAACGAGACGGCCTCGCGGAGCACTTCGTGATGACGGATCGCGCGGGGCGCGACACGCCCGGGGAACTTGCGCTGCAGCGCGCCGAGGATGTCTGCACTCAGGTTGGTGCCGTCGCGGTGCATCGTGGGCAGGATGCGCAGCGTGACCGCGCGCTCCATGCGCGCGACGGCTGCATCGAGCAGCGCCACCTGGCTCTCGGCGCCCTTGAGCGCAAGGAACCCGGTCTCGACCGGCACGATGAGCTCATCGCAGGCACGCACCGCATTGAACGTCAGCAGCCCCGCGGTCGGCGGACAATCGATCAGGCACCAGTCGAAGCGTGGGGCCATGACATCGAGCAGCTTCGAGAGCCGGCGGTCGCGATCGTTGGCGCGCAGCAACGGACCGCTCGACTCGATGCGCGACATGCGCAGATGGCTCGGCGCGAGCCAGACACCCTTGACCGGCTCCCAGAGCAGCCCAGACTGGACCAGCGGCGACCCGGCCCCCTGCTCGAGCACATCACCCACGCAGTGCTGGATGCGGTCAGCCGGTACGCCCAGCGACACTGCACAGTGCGACTGCGGATCGAGATCGACGAGCAGCACGCGCACGCCCTGCGCGGCGAGCACCGCAGCGAGGTTCACGGCCGTGGTCGTTTTTCCACAGCCGCCCTTCTGATTGACAATGGCCGAAACTCGCATCCTTGCTCCAGAGGCCTCCACCATCGCTCCGCCGTGCGTCCTGCACAGGGGGCGCGAGGTCCGGGAACTGTAACGCAGGTTGCGCCGAGGAGGCAAAGATCGCCCGGGACATCACGCCGTGATCGCACCGAGCTCACGCCGCCCCGACGGCCGACCATCCGGCCATCACGGCCTCTTCGGGCGGGGCTTCGACCAAGCCGGCGCCCACGGAGCCCTCGGGCAGGACGAGCACCAAGCCCTTGCCGGCGCGCTTCTTGTCGAGCTCCATGCACCGGCGAAGCGTGGCGGCCGAGTCCGGCGATGGAACCAGGTCCTGCAGCCTCGGCGGCAGCCCCACGCGTTCCAGAAGCGCCTGCAACGCCTCGACCTGAGCGTGCCGGACGCGACCGAGTCGGCTGGCCACGGTCATCGCCGCGACCAAGCCGATCGCCACGGCCTCGCCATGCTTGATGCGGTCGTCGTGGCGGGCTTCGATGGCGTGGGCGTAGGTGTGCCCAAGGTTCAGAAGCGCCCGTTCCCCCTGCTCGGTCGGGTCACGATCGACGATGGCCACCTTCACGGCCGCTGCCCGGGCGACCAGTCCGGCGATCGCCGCGGTGTCCTTGCCCACGACCGCCATCGCGTTGGCGGCCAACCATTCGGCCAATCCGGCATCGGCAAGCAGCGCGTGCTTCACGCACTCGGCCAAGCCGCACTGCATCTCGCGAGGCGGCAAGGTGACGAGTGTGGCAGGGTCGCACACGACGAGCTCGGGCATCGCGAACGCACCGACCGCATTCTTCGCCAGGCTCCCATCGCGCAGCACCACGTTGACCGCCGTCTTCCCACCGATCGCCGCATCGACCATCGCGAGCAGCGTGGTGGGCACCTGGATGCACCGCACGCCGCGCATGTACGTGGCCGCGAGGAATCCCGCCGTGTCGCCCACAATGCCGCCACCCACCGCCACGACCGCGCCTGCGCGCGTGATCCCGTGCTCAAGGAGCTGCGCAGCGAGCGACCCAACGGTGTCGAGCGACTTCACGCGCTCCTGGGCAACCATCGTGCACAGGCGCGCATCGATGCCCACACCTTGCAGGGCATGTCCGATGCGGCCGGCCAGCGCCACGACCGCCTGGTCGGCGACGATCGCGACGGGTCCGC